>CAKZUG010000043.1 GCA_937920545.1 uncultured Saccharophagus sp. | reverse complement strand
TGTGCACATTGTGCCGCGCGTTCTGTATTGCGCATCCACAAAGTGGTGTTATGACCATTAGTTGCCACAATATTAGCCAATGCGGTGCCAAAACTCCCGCCACCTAACACCGTTACTTTTAATTTTTTATCCATTACCGCGCCTAGTAATTAATAAGTTAACAATTAGCCCGCTAAACTTTAAAGCTATTAACGTGTTAATCATAATACTCAAATTAAGTCGTTATAAACCAATATGTATAAAAAAGCCACGGTAAGTCAACTTACCGTGGCTTAAAGTTTATAACCTTAATTCTACTACGTTAACGCTTAATTCGTTAGTTCTAGTAATAGTTTATTTAACTTCGCAACATAGGCTGCTGGGTCGTCTAGTGTGCCACCTTCAGCCAAGTTGGCTTGATCAAAAATAATCGTCGAAAGATCAGAAAAGCGATCTTCGTCTGACTCTTGGTCTAGCTTTTGAACCAAGCGGTGTGCAGGGTTAATCTCTAAAATAGGTTTGCTTTCAGGTACTGCTTGCCCCGCCGATTCTAATAAGCGACGCATTTGCGCACCCATATCGTCTTTGCCTACCACTAGGCAAGCTGGTGAATCGGTTAATCTATGTGTGACACGTACTTCTTCGACTTGCTCTTTTAGTACTGCTTGCATACGCTCGACAAAAGGCTTCATCTCTTCTTCGATCTTTTCTTGTTCTTTTTTGTCTTCATCGGTGTCGAGCTTGCCTAAATCTAAATCACCTTTTGATACGTCTTCAAATTGCTTTGAATCGTAGTCAGATAGATGCCCCATTAGCCAGTCATCTATACGGTTACACAATAGTAGTACTTCAATACCTTTTTTCTTAAACACTTCTAAGTGTGGGCTATTTTTGGCAGTATTAAAGTTTTCGGCAACCACGTAATAAATTTTATCTTGGCCTTCTTGCATGCGCTCGATGTATGCATCAAGCGATTGATCTTGCACATCGGTGCCGTTATGCGTTGTGGCAAAGCGCATGAGTTTTGCAATTTTTTCTTTGTTGGCCATGTCTTCAGCAGGGCCTTCTTTTAAGACTTCGCCAAATTCTGTCCAAAAGCTAGTGTATTTTTCTGGCTCTTTTTTCGCCATTTTTTCAAGCATATCTAAAATACGTTTAGTTAATGCTGATCGCATGCTATCGATGTTGGCATCTTGTTGCAAAATTTCACGCGATACATTTAACGATAAATCATTAGAGTCGACCACACCTTTAATAAAGCGCAAATACAAAGGTAGAAACTGTTCCGCGTCATCCATAATAAACGTGCGCTGTACATACAGTTTTAAACCACGCGATTTTTCGCGGTTATATAAGTCGAACGGTGCTTTAGCAGGAATATACACAAGGCTTGTATAATCTAATTTACCTTCTACACGGTTATGTGACCACGCCAATGGATTGGTATAGTCGTTACTTACATGTTTATAAAACTCGTTATATTCTTCGTCGGTTACATCTGAACGGCTGCGAGACCATAATGCTTTAGCCGTATTAACCACTTCATATTCGGGTGCTTTTGGATCGTCTTTATTTTCGTCGTCGCTAGGTGATTCTAGTTTTAACATCTCGACGGGTAGTGAGATATGATCGGAATATTTTTTAATGATGTTACGTAAACGCCAGCCGTCGGCAAATTCGGTTTCATCCGACTTCAAGTGCAGTACAATAGTTGTACCACGTGCTTCACGCTCAACTGACTCAAGCTTGTAATCGGCTTCGCCTGCGCTCTCCCACTTAATGGCGTCACTTGCACTTAAACCCGCTTTACGCGTAAATACTTCTACTTTATCGGCCACAATAAATGCCGAGTAAAAACCTACACCAAACTGACCAATGAGTTGTGAATCTTTCTTTTGGTCACCAGACAGGTTTTCCATAAACTGAGCTGTACCCGAGCGTGCAATGGTACCTAGGTTATTAATCACATCTTCACGGCTCATGCCAATACCGTTATCTGAAATAGATAGCGTGTTAGCGTCTTTATCAAAATCAATTGTTATTTTAAGCTCTGAATCTTGCTCGTATAAGCTAGCATTATTTAACGCTTCAAAACGCAATTTATCGGCGGCATCCGAGGCGTTCGAGACAAGCTCGCGGATAAAGATCTCTTTGTTTGAATACAAAGAGTGAATCATAAGTTGTAATAGTTGCTTAGCTTCGGTCTCAAAACCGCGCGTTTCCACAGTCGCTTCAGTCATAGTGCTCTCCTATACATACCGCTTCGCGGTAAATAACAATTAAATAAGTAGAACAGCTATATAAGGACGTTAAATAAGATTACAAGGGTCAAAAGTGTAATAACACTATGCCTTTTAATACGGGGCGGGAAGGAACAATAATCGAAAAATGCGAAGGCTTAGTCGTTTCTAAGCTAAAACGATGGGTATTGAGGCGCTGATTCTATTCGAACAATAGTTATTTGGTAGCAATAGGCGTTCTTTTAGTAGATGAGCATACTTATGAGTTTACCTGCCACCCCGTTTTAACGTTTTTTTCACAGTCGATGCCGCAAGGTTAATCCGAGGTGCCTAGTCTACGTCTTGTTTATGTTTCTCCCATTGAAGAAAACTGGCGTATTGCTCTGATGTTGGCTGCAGTTCGTTTAATGCTTTCTCGTTATATGATTTATCACTGTTGTATAACGCTATAGCGCGAGGCCAAATATCTGATACTGTTTTATTTTTAAGTGATAGTTCTGTACTGCCCTTTGTTGGCTTGGGAATAACAATAACAGGTCTAAATGGCCGTCTAATTGTAAAAAACACCCCAGGTATTTTTGTTTTAGAGTAAGGATTTTTGGCTTTTTTCTTGGTTGTACTTTTCGCTGTTGATTGTATTTTAGTTTTATAATAAAAGTAATGCGGCACAAGTTCAGATACACGTTTAGTGGTTACTGATGTTGGCCGCCCTGCTCCTTTTTTTCTGACGTCTTCAAAAAAAATAGTCTCAGGCAGTTCGTCAAAAAAAGGAATAAGTATAGGTGATGCCCCATAGCCTCTGTATGTGCGCGTACCTTGTGTTGCGTAAAGCTGTGCACTGTATCTAATAGATCGCACAGCCACCTTGGGTTTATACGCTACTGTTGTGGTAGCCCCTAATGATGTGAGATGCGCATGTTCTTGCCAAGCCCGCTCAGCCATGTAGTTATCGGCGTTGTCTGCTATTTTCTCTAATTCAGTTAAGATTTTTTGAATGGGTTGACGTGTTGTTGTTTGGCTGACATTTTCAAACCAACGTAATTTTTTAACGTTTTCAGTTAAAAACGGAATACGTCTATCGGCCTTGTTTAAATCAAGTTGTGGGCGTCCAACTAAGGTTAATACGCGACGCATGATCTCGCTGGCTTTTACTTCTTTTGCTTCGCTATTTTCGGCCATAACCTGAGCACGAATAGCCATATGCTCGGCCTCAAATTTATCTTTGAGACGGTTTACTTCTTTGGCTAATTCTATTGTTTGGCGGCTCACCATGACAAATCCAGCGGTTGTATGGCTTTGTTCTGTGTAATCCCAAGAAGTGCATTGATTGATAATCGCTTCTCGTGCCGCCTCGCTATTATGCTCACAGATACCATTTAAATAATAAATAGATAGCCCAGCATCATGTCGAATGCTATTACAAAGCATATCCATCGCTTTTTCTAACGTTGGAATAAGTAAATTAAGCGATGACGTCCAGCTAGCAATTTGAATAACACTCTCTCCTAACAGGTTTTTAATCCCCTTCCTTATATGTGTTAACTTAAATAACAAAAAACATTCTGAAATGTATTAAGGATTCATGGGAGGGGATTTATAAAATGTCGACATTAACACTTGTAACAAAAATATTCAGCAAATATCAACTTGATCAATAAAATGAAACGTTATATCATCTCTTTTATATAATTGACTGTAAATTTAAGGTCAAGACTGCGAGCTTCACCGCTCTAAATAAGGCCCTTAAACCTTCTTGTTTAGCGATCACACACTTTTATCATGGGTGTCTGGCCTTTGAAGCGAACGCCATTAAAACGATTTAAACCCTAGAATGTTTTATTCTATTAACTAACTGGAACAAAAATGCGCCTTTTTGCCACTGCTTTACCTCTGTTTACCGCTTGCTCGTTACCCTTACTCACTCAAACAGCCTTGGCGGATAAAATTAACCCTATTGCTGGTGAACATGCCCAATCATATATCGAGCATGTGTTTGTGACTGTGCCTCGTCATAGGCTAAAACAAGATACCGCTTTGGCTATTTCAGTATTAGCAGGACAAGATTTAGACAACCATAAAGCGTCTAATTTAGGTGAAACTTTACAATTTATACCCGGTTTAGCGAGTGCTAGCTTTGGCCCAGGTGTTGGGCAACCGGTTATACGTGGGCAACAAGGGCCGCGTGTTTTGAGCTTGCAAAATAGTACTGCCAGCGCAGATGCAGCCAGTATTAGTGGTGACCATGCCGTGAGCGTTGAGCCTTTATTAGCAGAAAAAATTGAAATTATTCGTGGACCAGCATCATTACTGTATGGAAGCGGTGCGATTGGTGGCGTGGTCAATGTTATTGATAAACGTGTGCCCGTTGCTCTACCTAAAAAATCAACGCTTAAAGGTGAAGTGCGCCATAACAGTGTAAACGATGGCAATACCGCTATTTTAGCGTTTGACTCTGGCATAAAAACGCAAAATGGCGGCTGGGCATTTCACGTTAATGCTATTGACCGCAGCAGTAATAACACTGATACGCCAACATTTATGCGCAATGAAGACATTGCTAACGAATTAGAAAACACGCAAAGCGATGCAGAGTCTTTTACGTTAGGTGCAAGTTATTTAACAGACGATAGTTACATTGGCTTTGCCTACAGTCAAATAGACAACTTATACGGTATTCCTATCGGTGCGCATGAGCATGGCCACGAAGAGGAAGAAGGTCATGATGAGGAAGAAGAAGAGGAAGGTCATGAAGACGAGGAAGAAGAAACCGTATCCATTGATTTACAACAAAAACGTTATGATGTGCGGGCGGATGTTCATGCGCCGTTTGCTTATGCCGAAAAAATCCGCTGGTTTTTAACCCATACCGATTACATGCACGCCGAGCTTGAAGGCGATGAAATTGGTACGACTTGGTCGAATCAAACAACTGAAAACCGCGTAGAGCTTTTACATGAACAAATTAAAGGCTGGCATGGTGCAGTAGGCTTTCAAATGAAACGTTCATCATTAGAAGCTATAGGTGAAGAGAGTTACCTGCCACAAACCGATACGAGCAGCCAAGGTATTTTTATTTTAGAAGACAAACATATTCATCAATTTAAGTTTGAATTGGGCGCCCGAGTAGAACGCACAACACTAGATGCTCAAGGACAAGCCAACGACAAAGTATTTACCAGCCATAATTTTTCGGCATCAAGCTTATATACATTTAGCGATCAAGCCCGTTTAGGTGTAGCTTATTCACATTCTGAGCGCGCGCCCGTTACGGAAGAGTTATTTTCTAACGCGGGTAACAGTGTTGGCAGCTATGTAGAGCACGTCGCAACAGGCACAATTGAAGTAGGCGATAGAAATTTAAATACTGAACGCTCCAATAATATTGATGTGAGTTTTAGCTTTAATCTTGCCAACACAGAAGGCTACATTACGATATTTAATAATCAGTTTAGTGACTATATATACTTAGCAGAAACTGGCCTTGAGCAAGATGAGGTAGAGGTGTTGCAATATCAACAAACCGGTGCTGACTTTAATGGCGTTGAAGTGGAATTAAAATATCGTTTAAACCCAAACCGCTATACAGGCCAAACAACGTTCACCGTATTTGGTGACAGTATTCGTGGTGAACTCGATACCAATCAAGATATACCCCGTTTAGCACCGCAAAAAATAGGCTTTAAAATCGACTATACCCAACCCATGTTTAATATTCACACCGCTGTGATGCATGGCTTTGACGCCAAAGAAAATGGCAACGTGAATACTGATAACTTTAGTCGCGTTGATGTCGCATTGAATATCACACCGTTTAAGCAAAAAGATAACGTTATTTTTGTGCAAGTGAACAACTTAACCGATGCACTCATTCGCAATAACACCTCTTTTTTACGTGATATTGCGCCCGAGCCTGGCCGTGCCGTTAAAGCGGGTATTCGTTTTAGTTTGTAAACGTAACATGTGTCAATCACGTGAGTGGTGTTGTTCTACGTGATCAAAATGCACGTAACGTGACATCTATGTGAAGATTATAACCACACAATACGGCTTAATAGCTTAGCGTATTTCCTTTAAAGGAGGCCACCATGCCTAAGCTAGCCGTATCTGTTTTACATATTATTGTTATTGCCCTTAGTTTATTTACTGTTAGTTTTAACAGCCTTGCTAACACTGTGGTTTGGCCCGTAGACAAAACCCTTAACAGTACTCAAAGTGCATCACTGGTCGAGTTGTTTACCTCGCAGGGCTGCAGTAGCTGCCCACCTGCCGAACGCTATTTAAATACATTTAAAGATGCCCCATCATTATGGCGTGATGTTGTGCCCGTTGCATTTCATGTGGATTATTGGGATCACCTAGGCTGGAAAGATAAATACGCCTCTGCACTTTATTCAAATAGGCAACGCGCCTACCGAAAAAATAACAATATAAAATCGGTCTATACACCCGGGTTTGTCGTTAATGGAAAAGAATGGCGTGGTTATTATTTTGGCAAACGCTTACCGAAGCAAACACATAACCATACACTTACGTTAGATTTTTCACACAACAATGTGCATGCTATGTTAACAGGCACACCAAACAACACGCATCAAAATACAGACTTAACCTTGCACATGGCTATTTTAGGTGTAGGGATACAAACCCCGATTAAACACGGCGAAAACAGCCAGCGTACATTGCAGCAAGATTTTACTGTGCTCCAACACACTCAATACACCAGCCAAAAACGTGAGTGGGTTATCACGCCTAACGTAAAAGACATACACCCTAGCCCACGTTATGCCGTGGCCTTTTGGGTTCAAGATAACCACACGCTAGATGTACTGCATGCTACTGGCAGCTGGTTATAAATACACAGCAACGCTATTCAAGCGCAGAGTTAACGCTATAATGATTTTGACAGTGTAAAAACCTGACGTAAAATAGCTATTTTATTATCGAAATAGTTATCTTATCACCTTGTTGAGCCAGTATTACATGCCAAAAATTATCCACAATATTGACACTCCACCCGTTACAGATGACGCTGATAGCACGCAAGTAATGCAACATCACATTAATGCATGGTTTGATGTTGCGAAAGACGCGCTCGCTGACAATACATTTATTGCTTACAAACAAGACTGGGCCGTTTTCACAAAATGGTGCACCCAATACCATCATAATCACAATATTGTGATGATACCCTTACCAGCTTCGGTACGCACCATTACATTATTTATTGATGATAATATTGGTAAGCGCGCGCCCGCATCATTACGACGATACCTCACCACACTTTCTAAAATTCATGATATTGCACGTGTAAACAACCCGTTTAATGATATTTTAGTGCAAACAGCCAAGCAAAAAATTGGGGTAGGCTTAAATAAAATAAAACAGGCCGAATATGAAAAAAATCACGCGCTTATTCGGCAGTTTGATCAGCAACGTTTACTGCCTATTGAACAGCATTCCATTCAAGAAAATGACCTACCCGTTATTGGCCGTGACATCTGTCATGACAACTACGCAGGTAACCAACGCCAAGCCGCGCCCTTAATGCGACCTCATTTACAGGCGCTTTGCTCACTGCTACCTATTGAGGCGCTCAAAAATACGCATGCCACCTCGGTGATAGAAGCCAAACAACGTCGCAGACACAATGCTATACAGCTTAAACACGCAAGAGATTTAGCCATTGTGCACTTGGCTTATGACTCTTTATTGCGTGTCAGTGAGCTAGTACGCGTTAAAATAGAAGATTTCACTTGGGAGCCAAGTGGCTCTGGCACATTAAAAATAGGTCAACGTAAAGATAGCCGCGAGGGCGATATTGCCTATGCCTATATTACGCGTGCCTCTAGCATGGTTATCCAGCGCTGGATAACACTTAGCCGACAAACATCAGGTTACGTTTTTGTAGGCTTAACAAAAGGCGGGCATATTCGCGTTGATAAAAACCAAAATGCGACTTGCTTAACCACCCGTACCGTATTCACACTATTTAAAGAAATGGCTGAACGACTCGGTTTAGATAAAACCGCTTTTAGTTGCCACAGCACACGTGTCGGCGCTGTGCATGATATGCATGAGGCCAATATTAATATGCCCGCCATCAAACAAGCTGGCCGCTGGAAAAGTGATGTGATGCCTTCACGCTATATGCGTAAAGGTGAAGCCAAGCATGGCGCTATGGCACAAATGGAAAAATTAGACCAATAATACACCACGATGCTGGTATGCAGTGGTAGCGTGCGATACTGCCCCACTCAATGAGCAAACCAGTGCATACGATACCGAAATACTGACCGCAACACAGCCCGTCTAACCTAGGGAAAGTCTGATTAAGCCTTGCCGATCATACAATTTGAATACTGTTGGCAATATCAAAGTAATTTTGTTCTAAAATTAGTATTTCTAGCCTGTTATCTACCCATATTGGCAGA
>CAKZUG010000042.1 GCA_937920545.1 uncultured Saccharophagus sp. | reverse complement strand
TTTATCGACACCAGCAATAGCACGAAAATGCCGCTTCACCATTTTTTGGTATATCTCTTCGTTACCAAAACGAAAGTGCCAGCGTAGGCGCGCCATTGAATCTTTAAAAAAGGGCGGCAGGGCGTCAAAATCGGCATCGCTCGATAATTTGGCGGGCGGTATAACCGTATCTTGATACAACGATTCAAACTCGGCAGGGTAATGAAACTGGTCTACCTCATCGACATCATGCGCATGCGGGTCCCAAAAACTCACCGACACGGTCCATGGTTTATGGGCATTTTGCGTATGCGATTTTTCGATAAAATCGTTTGCCAAGTTGGCCATATAATAGGTTTGTGGAATGTCTTTACCGTTGTATTCATTAAATTTTGTTTGGTTTAGCGAGGCAAAATAATCAAAACGGTCGTCAGTTTCGCCCTCTATAAGTAAGCCAAACTTGCCAATAAACGCCGATTGATAACCCGCTTCTTTAAGCTTTTGCGGGTAACTGTTTTGTGCCAACGCCAACGGTACGGGCGCACGGCCAAAAGTATGTTGGTGTGTGCGCTCGGTGGTGCTGGTTAAAATACTTGCGCGGCTGGTGGCACAAATAGGCGTGGTCACAAACGCTTTTTTAAAGAAGGTGCCTTTGTTGGCAAGCGCGTCTAGGTTGGGTGTTTGAATAATGGGGTGGTACTTACCTATTAAATCCCAGCGGTGGTCATCGGCTAATAAAAAAACAATATTAGGTGCTTTTTTAGCTGATGCCTGCGGCGCTTCAACGTAGCCCTCGGTGTTATCTGATTTGTAGGTGCTTTTACCGCAGGCGGCAACAAGCAGTGAGGCGGTTGCTAAAAGAGCCACACCTGCACGGCGTTTAAACGCCGTATTGAATGTGGTGATAAGTGTGTGTCTATTCATGAAAGTAAGCCGTTAATTGTTGTTATTGTTAAAGAGAAAGTGGCGCGGTAATGGTGTAAGTACCGGCGTGCAAGTTTTTAAGCTGTGCGGCTGATGTCACAATCGCGTTATTTAACAGCATGCCTGTTTGTGCGCGTGCGGGCAAAATAATATCGGCTTGCGTATTGTTTGGCACTGTAACATTTAGCGTAAGCTTGCCATTAGTGACATTCCAATCGACTGCTACGGTGCCTTGTGGTGTGGCATATTCGCCGCTGGCCTGTGTTAAACGCGCATTAAATTGTGGTTCTATCTTAATATGTTTAAAGCCGGGTTTGGCAGGGTTAATCCCTAAAATACCCTCGTAAAACCAACGCGACACTGTGCCGTACGCATAGTGGTTAAGCGAGTTCATGCCCTCGGGGTTAAACCCTTCTTCTAACGAATACGAGTTCCAGCGCTCCCACGTGGTGGTGGCACCGTTATTAATCGAGTAAAACCACGATGGGTACGATTCTTTAAACAGCAGCTCATACATTAAGTCGCTTTTGCCTGCGCTTTGTAATACTTGTGTTAACAGCGGCGTACCTAAAAAGCCCGTGCGTAAATGTGTGTCGGCTTGCTTAATCAGCTCGACCACTTTCTGCTCCGCCAGTTTTTTATCGCTGTTAGTAAATAAACCAAAAGCAATAGGCAGTAAGTAACTGGTTTGCGTTGAATGCTCGGTTAACAGGTTAAGTTGTTTATCAAAAAAGGTATCTCTAAATACCGCTTTAATTGCGTTATGGCGTTTTTGTAAATCGGCTATATCGTCTGTTTTACCCAGCACTTGCGCCGCTTTTAAGGTGAGCTCAATAGAGCGTGCGTGGTAAGCGGTTGATATCAAATCAAAATCGGTGTCGCCACGGTTTTTACGTTTCCCTGTTGATACAGGGAAGGGCTGTAACCAATCACCAAACGTCATCATTTTAGAAATATTATTTTTACTTTGCGATGCATGGTAATTTAACCAATTTTGCATCATGGCGTAGTTATCTTCGAGTATGGCTTTATCGCCCGTTAACACATACAGCTCCCACGGGATAACCGTTGCCGCATCGCCCCAGCCCGATGACGCAAAGTTAAGCCACTTCACAAACGGCACATACAGCGGGATCCAACCGTTTTCGGTTTGCTCTTCGCGCATGCTCTCAAGCCATGCCGCCCAAAAACCGTACACATCGGCCATGTACATCGATGGCGTGGTAAAGACCTGTGCATCGCCTGTCCAACCCAAGCGCTCATCACGTTGCGGGCAATCGGTAGGGATATCTAAAAAGTTACCTTTTAAACCCCACACCACGTTTTCGGCCAATTTATTTAACTTGCTATGCGAACTTTTAAAACTGGCGTGCACATTAAAATCAGAATGCTGTACCAAGCCTTTGGCCCAGGTTAATTGCGGTGTTTTGCTTGTATCAAAACCGCTAATTTCAATATACCTAAACCCGTGAAAGGTAAAAGTAGGGCGGTATTCAATGGTGCCTGTTTGGCTGGGTGTGTAAATATTAGTTGATTCTGCCGAGCGGTAATTATCGGTATAAAACTCGCCTTTGTTTAACGCCTCGGCATAGCGCACGGTCACTTTTTGATTTGCAATAACAGGCAGCACTATATGCGGCACGCCCACCATATTTTGGCCAAAATCGAATACTGCTTTACCGTTTTTATTGCTCACTACTTCTAAAGCGGGCATCTCTTGTGCATTAATAGCCGCAGTATGGCGTTTAGGCGACAACTTAACGTTGGCATCTAAAGGAGCCTCAATCGCTTGCTGCCAACCTTGCGCATTAAAACCAACATTGTGCCAGTTGGGCATCTCGTTATGCTGGTTATAGTGTTCGCCATCGTAATTGCTGGCAAAAGTAATGGGGCCGTTAAGTGTGGCTTGCCAAGTGTTGTCACTCACAACGGTGTGTGATTCACCATTGGCGTAAGTGATCTCTAATTGCGCCAAAAAGCGTGCGGGTAAAACATGATCTTGCTCTTCTATATTGTGTACACGGCCTGCGTACCAGCCGCCCGCAAGGCTGGCAGCAAGTGCATTTTGGCCTTTGTTAATAAACGCTGTCACATCATAAGTCAGGGTTTCTATGCGTTTGGCGTAGGGCGTCCAGCCGGGCGTCATCACATTTTTGCCTACTTTTTTACCGTTAAGGTAAGGCTCAAATAAACCTTTTGCGGTCACATATAAGCGCGCTTGTTTAATCTCTGGTTTGGCTGTAAAAGTTGTACGTAAATATTGCGCGGTAGCCAGTGTGGCTTTGCTTGGCTTTTTGCCAAGGTGTGTATCGGGGTGACCAATCCATTTGGCTTGCCAATCTTGTTTGCTTAATAAACCCAGCTCAAGGTGTTGGGTTTGGCTCCAGCTAGAAGCCGTGTTGGCTTGATTCCAATAACGTACACGCCAAAACACTTTTTGCTTTGATTGCAGCGGCGTGCCGCCATAGCGTATCCATGCGTTCTCATCCGATGCGGTTTTTTGCGAATCCCATACCACTGTGTTTTCAGTAAATGATGGCGATAAAGCCACCTGAATACGGTACGCCGATTGTGTCATGCTGGTATTTTGAGCGGGCAAAACCCACGAAAATCGCGGCGTATCTTCATAATAACCAAGGGGGTTGGTAAAGCCTTCGCCTACCTCTAACTGCGCAGGCGCTTGTAGCTTATTGCTATTTTTTTGCGGCACAGTACAGGCACTTAACAGTGCGAGTAGCCCGATTAAACAGGCGAACAGCCCTTGTTTAAGTCGATGTTGTGAGCGAACAATTAGCCTAAGCGCATGCATAAAAGCCGAAAAATGAGAAGAGGGTGAGGTATCAGAAACCATAAAGGTAGCCTTTTATTTTTAGTATGTATTTTTAGTCTGTGTTTTTTGCAACGTTTTATAACTTCTTATAACTTCTTATAACTTCTTATAGCTTCGATAAGCCAAAAAAATGTATTATTCTGTAATGCGTATCAAGCTAGCACTAACTAAGGTGAAATAGCGCAAGCCAATCAATCTATGCGGCCATACCTTACCATATTCCAATTAGTGACATCAAAACCCCATAAACCTATAAACCCATTTTAAGTGAAATAATAAGGATAAAAATGAAAAATATCATCATTGCCAGTTTACTTGCCTTTTTTGTGCCTTTTGTAACGGCGTGTTCATTACATAAAGCAGACAAACCACTTGCAGCCACAAGTGTGCCACCGTTATCGGTTCAGCTATGGTCTGTCAAGCATGCAGCCAAAGCCGACTTTAAAGGCACCTTACAAAAAATAGCCGACATGGGTTTTAAAGGGGTAGAGCTAGCAGGCAATTACGGCGAGTTTACAGAAGACCCAGCAGGGCTAAAAGCCCATTTAGCATCATTAGGGTTAACCATTAGTGGTGCGCATATGGGGCTAAAACAGCTGCGCGGTGACAACCTACAAAAAAACCTAGCCTTTGCTAAAGCCGCCGGTATCCCCATGATAATCGTACCCGGCGATAAACGCGCCGCCATAGGCGAAGAAATAAACAGCCTCACACAAGAGCTTACCGAGTTAACCCACTTTTTTGCCAAAGAAGGCATCGCCTTTGGTTACCACAACCACGCCAAAGAATTTGCCGCTTTTAACAACAGCACCTACTGGGATTACATCGCCCAAAACACCCCAAAAAACATGCTATTACAACTGGATGTAGGCTGGGTAAACTACGCAGGCGTAGACCCAATAACATACTTAAAGCGCTACCCCAACCGCACACTTGCCACACATTACAAAATACGCACTAAAGAAGGCGAAAAAACATCGGTTATATTAGGGCGTAACAACTACGATTGGTCGGCCCTGCTCAAAGCCACCATGCAATACGGCGGCACCCAATGGATAGTGATCGAGCAAGAAGAATACCCCAAAGGTCAAACCCCATTAGAAGCCGTAGCCGCGTCCAAAATAGAGTTAGATAACATTATTGCCAAGCTTAATGTGAAATAACTTGATACAAATAACTTCACACAAAATAAAAAGGCGTGCTTTAACGTGTGTAAAGCGCGTGCTTAAAGAGTATGAAAATAAACGTGATTTTTTTGGGGTTGGCTAATAAGAAGTGGTTAACCAAGAGTAGCCAATATGGATTTAAGCGGTTTGAAGTGCATTAAACAAGAATAAAGCGCATTGTAAGGCGGAACGCATTTGTAACCACAGTAAACAGCCCCTCACCTTATCTAAAAAACATATGGTGTTAGTTCGCTGTATCTCATACATACTAAGCGCAATCATCGTCATAAGTATTAAGTGCATCACAATCTTCACAATGCAGGGCGTTCTATCCACTTAACTAATTTGGTATAATCGACATCTTTAATGTAAAGCATGTACACAACTTAAAAATGCAAAAATCACACTAGTAAACAATTACACTAGTAAACAAGAGTGCAAGCAATGGAAGAGCAAGGCCAGATAATGGATGACAACCAGCTACATGCCTTAGAACAACAATTATGGAAGCCCATTCTGTTCAATAACCAAGAAATTCTACCCAGCGTATACGCCATACTAGATGGCGCACGCGACAAACGCATCGAGCCCATGCTCCACAACGGCAATCTAGAGCAAGCATGCCTTTATAAAGGCAAAATATCCTACTCCCTAAAACGCGCCGCCCCGCATATTGTTGCCCTACAACAAGGCCACCCGTTAACGCATAAAATACTCAAAATGGGCTGGGGAAAAGCGTGGGGTGTGTTTTATGTTTGTCATCCTAGCGTTACGTTAGCGTCTATCAGTAATACCTGCCGTCGTTTAACCAAAGTGACTTCGGCTCAAGGTAAAACGCTTATTTTTCGTTTTTATGACCCAAGGGTGATCCGTATTTTATTGTCTGTATTTAACTACCAAGAGATCGAAAGGATTTTTGGCCCCGCCATCAGCCTATTCATGGAAGCACGTGATAGCCGCGAATGGGTAGAATATAGCCGAGGTAATCAGCAGTTACTTGTAAATATTGAGCGTCAAAGTGATGTGCCTCTCCAACAAACGCGCATATATAAAGTAGAGCAACCTAATCGTTCTATTCAGGCCATACAGCGGGGTCAACTCCAATTGCGCCCAATACATATGGCAGCACTACAGCAAAATATAGATAATGAAGAGTGCGCAGATTTATGCCATGAGTTTAAATTAACTTATCATACTGATGAAAGCGCCATTCAAAATGACGAAAAAATAAGCAGGAAATTTGAATCAATTGATCATTTTTTAAGTGAATGCTTTAAATTATCTAAGCATTTTAATATTGACTCGCATTATGGTATTTTGCGTTTCTTTTATTGGAATTATCAATATGGATGGGAATTCTGGAAGCATACAAAATATCAGGCTATTCATGCGTTGTTAAGCTCCAATCGTGATTGCGATTTTAGAGTTGATGAAATAGATAACATGTTTTCGCAGCAATTGATGGATGAGCTTAAGGGATAAATTATGTATCAAGATAACGAAGATGATTGGCAAATACTTAAAGAATATAAAAAAGAAGAGCAGATAAAACAAACAAAAAAAGCAAAAGAATACGCCAAAGTAAAAAACAAAGCGCTTAGAAACATCAAGCAAGGCAACAAAGATTTAAAAACGTTGTCAGATAAGCCTATTGGCCCAGGTCGCTCGGCAGAGCCGTTACGTAACGGTGAGATTAATAGGCAAACACAATACATCGAAGACGCTAAAGACGATGTCGAAAAAGCAACAGAGCTAGAGAATGCCTCTGCAATTGCTGCAAAAAACTTGACCGCTGAAATACAAAAGATTGACGAAAAAATAAAAGAAATACGCACAAGAAAAAATCAAAAATTAGCCAAAAAAAGTAAAAAATCCAAAGAGGCGGTACAGAAGTGCCCCAAAAAATGCCGTGTCAACAACGTTGTTATTTCGGGTGATGGCGGGTCACGGCCTCTAAATTTAGGCCCCTACGAGGGCACCGTACCCGAATATCACGTGGTATCTGGCAGCACTGGCGCAGATGTTAAAACAATAGAGGTTAACTTTAAGGGCAGTTGTGATTTTGGAAAATCGCAATCAGCTGACGACAGCAAAAAAGCGCTTATCGAACAGCGTGCAGCGGGTGGCGATGCCTACTGCCCGCGCGTTGGTATTAGTAGTACCCTAACGGGTATTGATATCAGCAGACCTTCATTGGTTAAATTTGCGGCTTATTCTAACAAGTCAAGAACTTCCAGTGGCACTGTTGAGCATAAAGGCCCACCCTCTGGTTTTACTTTTTTTTCGTTTTTGGTGCGCCAACTCATTTTTGCGGCTAAAGATGAGCAAGCCGTATACGATTTTAATTTAGTATCCTGTAAAGGCCAGTTGCCTTACAAAGCCAAAATTATTGCGTATCCAGCATGCTCATGGTCAATTAATGCATCGTTAGGCTATAAAGCGAGCAAGACTGTAAGTAGTGAGCGCAGCTTTTTAATTTTTGATAAAAAATATAAATCTTACGATGAAGTCAAAACCAGTGGTGATTGGGAGCTGGAAATAAAAGGTGCGTTTAAATACGATTACTTTGTTGATGAACACACAACAAAAATCAAGCTTAACGATTTTATGGGGGAGTTGGGTGGTGATTGGAAGCTGCTCAGTAATTTAACCGAGTTCATGAACCCCATTAATGGCTTTATAGAAAGAGCCGCAGTAGCTGAAGAGAATGCACCTGCACAAAAAGTGGAACCAGGTATAGATATAAAATCGTCTGCAAAAGTATTTGAAGGCGATGTACAATGGACAAAGCTTGATATTGCTGGCAAGTGGGCGCGCTCAGAAATGAGTGATGCAACAGACAAAGTAAGTGGCGCAGGCGAACTAACCTTTGCTTTTAACCCGTTGTTTGGAATTACAGGCAGTGTCGATATTATCCAGTTTCTGTTGCGAACCTATGCGGGTGAGTTTGGTAAGTACCTAGGCCGCGTAATGAACATGTCAGCAGGCACATTCAAAGACGATGGATCT
>CAKZUG010000041.1 GCA_937920545.1 uncultured Saccharophagus sp. | reverse complement strand
CTCTACCAACTGAGCTAACCACCCTTGCCTTGAGAGCTGCGCATTCTACCGACTTTAGCCTTGATGTAAACCCCTTACTAATAAAAAAACCTAAAAAAATGAAAAAATGCGTTTAAACCCACAACAGATAAACAATATGAGCAAATATCCATCAAAAACGCAAAAAAAAACAATAAAAAGGTACGGCAATAAAGTGATAATGAAGGGCTAAAACACATCATTGAGCAAGAAACATTAAAATAGCCCCGCTTGAAAAAAGCTAAATGACGGCAAAATGACGGCAAAATGACGGCAAAGAGTACATACGACTGAAACAGTTGACAAGAATACCCCTGTGTATGATGCACGTTGTCAATATATCCCTATACGCTCTGCGTCGGCATCCTGCCTCCGATGGCCTCATACCCAAGGGTATTCTTTCTTTGTGTCTTGTTAATAAAACAATTAAATATGAATACTATCGTTAGGCGTGAGTAGATATAGAGGGCTGATTGAAGCGATCAGATCGACGACGGCCACGGCCTTTGCGCAATTCATAAGCACCACGACGACTAGTCGCCGTGCGTCTATTTTTACGTTGCCTACGATCAACAAATGGGGCGTCTTGTTTTTCAAAGGGTGTATCTGCTTGCGGCGACGACGTTTTAGCCGTAGGCGAATTAATCGGTTTTATATGTGCCGGGTACACTGGCCTTAGGGGTGGTAATTGCATATTAGCACCTGATATTAAAACAGCTTTTAGTGGCTATATAGTAACTAAAATGATAATAACAAGCTATGAGTTTGGCGTAAAAAACAACATTATTACTTGGTTATGCGTACTACAACAAACCTATAGCAAATGATTGCCAGTAAATGATTACCAGTAAATAAAGGGAGCCTCTGATTAACCTCGCGGCATCTCTGGCTTTCAGAAAGCTTTTCTGTTTAGGCGGCTGAGAAAGGCGGGCGGGCTGCCCTTTGAGCGAAGTCAGCACAGACAGGCTCCCTAGTGCTTGCAAGTAGCCTCTGAGAACTTTCTGAAAGCCCCGAAGGGCGTGACATAGAGCAGTCGCTTGTGTTGTTATCATTTTCCTAAAGTCTACGGGTCATTTTTGCTAAGGGCTACGCCCATTAGCTGCAAAAGACGCCTAGCAATGAACCGCTCCAAGTCACGCAGAGACGCTACGAGGTTAATTAGAGTTTCCCTAGAAACAACAATTAAAAGCAAACACTACAAATACCGCCCCCACGTAACAAACGTTACACAAGGGCATACCTAAAAAAACTAAACTGCTTGCTGCAATATTTTGCGGCTAACGTCCAAGGTAATGTCACCGTGCTCGCCTAGCGCCGTCATGCCGTGCTGCTCTAAACGGTTAACCAAGGTGTCAATATCGCTTTCGCCTAGGTCTATATCAGATAAACGCGTAGGCACGCCCATTTGTTGGAAAAAAGCTTCGGTTTTAGCAATGGCCTGATCGATACGCGCTTCGTCATCACCCTCTGTTAAGCCCCATACTCGCTCGGCATACTGCACCAGCTTGCCTTGCTTTTGGGTGCGCTGCACTTTCATGACGGCAGGCAACACAATAGACAGCGTGCGGGCATGATCAATACCAAACTCGCCGGTTAATTCGTGGCCAATCATGTGTGTCGACCAATCACCCGGCACACCGGCACCAATTAAGCCGTTTAACGCCATGGTGGCCGACCACATAATATTGGCACGCACGTCTAAGTCATCTTTTGTCGGGGCGTTCAATGCTTTGGGGCCGTCTTCAATTAACGTTTGTAATAAGCCTTCGCTGAAGCGGTCTTGTACTTTACCGTTCACGCTGTACGTGAGGTATTGCTCCATAACATGTACAAAGGCATCGACCACACCATTACTAATTTGTCTATCAGATAGCGATAACGTGACACTAGGGTCGAGTACAGCAAACTCTGGGCGCACAATGGGGCTAGAAAAAGACAATTTATCGCCATTGCGTGTTACAACCGAGTTGCCATTACTTTCTGAGCCCGTGGCGGGTAATGTCAGCACAGCACCAATGGGGAGGGCTTGAGTAAATGACGCACCTTTAGATAAAATATCCCACGGCTCATCGCCTTCAAATAAAGCAGCGGCGGCAATAAACTTAGCGCCATCAACAACCGACCCGCCCCCTACCGCTAATATGTAATCGACATTTTCTTGGCTAATGATGCTCTGGGCTTTCATCAATGTATCGTAACTGGGGTTAGGCTCGATCCCAGAAAATTCAAAAAAAGTGTGCTCAGATAATGCCGCCACGACTTGATCATAAACGCCATTACCTTTAATTGAGCCGCCACCGTACGCTAATAGCACCTTGGCATCTTTTGGAATTTCTTTGGCAATAACATGCATTTGGTTCTCGCCAAAATGAACGCGTGTGGGGTTTTGAAAACTAAAATTCAACATACATTATCCTAATTTTAAATAAAAAGTTGTCAGTTATGCCTACATCTACGCATAGGCATGTTGATTGATTCACTTATTGAAGTACCATCGACAAAAACACGCTAAACCCTTGTGCATTGGGTTTTAAACCTCAGTTTAAGTGTTTTTGCTCAAGCGCCTTAATCAGTGGTGCATACCGTTATTTGCTTTTAACTACTTTTATTAACTAGACACAAAGAAAGAATACCTCTGGGTATGCTCGGGGTATGAGGCCATCGGAAGCAGGATGCCGACGCAGAGCGTAAAAGGACATATTGACAACGTGCCTGATACGCAGGGTTATTCTTTTCAACTGTCCTAGTAGTTATTGCTTTTAGCTGCTTGACGCTATGCAAGCTGCTTCAGGAGTTTTTTAGCCGCAAGCTCTGAACTCGCTGGGTTTTGACCAGTAATAATTAAACCGTCTTGTACGGCAAATGCGCTCCAATCATCGGCTTTTTGGTAATCGGCACCGCGCTCTTTGAGCATATCTTCTAATAAAAACGGCACCACATCGGTTAACTCTACGGCCGCTTCTTCGCTGTTGGTAAAGCCTGTTGCCGCCTTACCTTTTACCGCGTAATCACCAGACGGGGTTTTGACATTTAACAATGCTGCACTGGCATGGCACACCGCCGCTACGGGCTTTTGCGCCGCTAAGAAGTGCTCGATTAAAGCGATAGAATCGGTATTTTCGGTTAAATCCCATAGAGGGCCGTGGCCACCGGGGTAAAACACGGCATCGTAATCAGTGGCGTTTAAGGTAGATAAAACCGCTGTGTTGGCTATTTTTGCCTGCGCATCGCTATCGGCATCGTAACGGTCTGTGGCGGGCGTCTGAAAATCCTCCAGTGTACTGGTAGGGTCAATAGGCGCTTGCCCACCTTTTGGCGTTGCAAGTGTCACCTCTGCACCGGCATCAATAAAGGCATAGTAAGGTGCGGCAAACTCTTCTACCCAAAAGCCTGTTTTATTGCCTGTATCGCCCAGTTTATCGTGTGATGTCAGTACCATTAATATTTTCTTAGCCATGTTATTTCCCTTAATAAGTCAATGAGTGAATAAATGTTGAGAGTGTGTTGAATAATATGCGTGTTGAATATGCATGTTCAATATATGTGTTGAATGCGGCTTACACCGTTAAGCGGCTTTGTTAATGCATGAGTAAAGTGTAGAGAAGATAATAAAAATGGACAATACCGATTAATGCAACAACATTGTATTAATTATTGATACAATAAAAGTCATCTAATCTCATTTAAGCCGTGTGTATACAATATGGATATGTCGTTTGATCAGCTAAAAAGCATGGTAATTTTTGCCCATATCATTGAGCAAGGCAGTTTAAGTGCAGCCGCTAAGCACCTTGGTTTATCGCGGGCCGTTGTGAGCTACCACCTTAAAAAACTGGAAGCGCAGCTTGAAGTTACACTGCTTAACCGCTCGACACGCGCCATTAGTCTAACGGAAGCCGGCGAGGCCTACTACGCCCGCTGCCGCACAATTACCCAGCAAGCCCACGCAGCACACCAGCACATAGAAAACATGAAAAACGAGCCTGTTGGCACCCTTAAAATCACCTGCCCAGTCAATGTTGGCCTACAAATGATTGTGCCTGCGCTTAACATATTTAAGCAGCAATACCCTAAAATTGCGCTCGATGTCATGCTCACCGACGACGTTGTCAACATTGTCAAAGAAGGTATCGATTTGGCCATACGCGGCGCGCCGCTGCCAGACTCGGGCCTACAGGCCAATAAATTATCGACCTTACGCACATGCTTATGCGCATCGCCCGCGTATTTCGCCAAACACGGCCGCCCCCAAAACCCCGCCGATCTCAGCAAGCATCAATGGGTGGTATATAAGTTATCGTCAAGTGATGTAACCCTCACTAAGGGTAGCCGCTCATTTAGCGTATCGGTTAAAGGCAGCATTAGTACCAATAATGCCGCCGCACGCACCGCATTTGTCGAGGCTGGGCACGGCTTGGGGCGCATCCCCTATTATGATGCGCAACCCAAAATAAAAGCGGGCACCCTCGAGCAAGTACTGAGTGATTACAACCTCAAAAATATCGATGTGTACGGCGTCTTCCCACCGGGCGCGGCCAACGCAAAAAAACTACGCTTACTGCTGGGCTTTTTAAAAACGTATTTAAGCCAGCTATAAAGCGGGTTAAACAAGCTATAGCCCTTGTCAAAAAAACCCGACATAACGACTCATTTAAAACCATTGATTTAAAACCGTTTACTTAAATCAAGCCATTTGAAAAAGCCATGTAAAAAAGCGCGCTTAAACCGTGTAAAAAAGCATAAAAAGAGCATAAAAACCGCCCTACCCCCTTAAATCTAACAACACAATACAACCGCAATATAGCGATGGCACAACAGCCACACACTTAAACACCATTATCAAAAAAAGCGCCGTGCGTTTGCAGGGTAAAAAAGTCGATATTAGCCAAGGTTGGTGGCTACAAATTCTTGTATAATGGGCTGCACTTATCTTTTTGGGAGCCTCCGGCCATTACTACTTATCGCACCCGCTTAACACCAGAGCAAATAGACCACATAGACAAAACGCATATTTGGCATCCGTATTCGTCTTTTTCGCAATCGACACCTGTTTTTGCGGTTGAATCGGCTAGCGGCGTGTACATTAAGCTGTATAACGGGCAAACCCTGCTCGATGGCATGTCATCGTGGTGGAGCACCATACATGGCTACAACCCCACGTACATCACCCAAGCTGTATGCGAGCAGGCCCAAAATCTCAGCCATATTATGTTTGGCGGCTTAACGCACGAACCAGCAGCGTACCTCACGCAGCAGCTGGTTAAGCTCACACCTAGCGGGCTAGAAAAAGTCTTTTATTCAGATTCTGGCTCGGTTGCCGTTGATGTTGCCATGAAAATGGCCATTCAATACTGGCAAGCCAAAGGGCAACCAGCAAAAAGCCGCATTATGGCCCTAGCAAAAGGCTACCACGGCGACAGCATAGGCGCGATGTCGGTATGCGACCCCGTAACAGGCATGCATCATTTATTTAAAGACACCATCAAACAACAGCTTTTTTGCGCCCAACCCCAAAGCCCGTTTAATGGTCCATTTAACCCCGCCGACCTCACCGATCTAAAAGCAAAACTAGAACACCACCACCACGAGCTGGCCGCGCTCATTATTGAGCCTGTGGTGCAAGGCGCAGGCGGTATGCACTTTTACCACCCGCAGTTTATTGCACAAGCAAAAACCCTGTGCGAAGACTACAACGTGCTGCTGATTGCCGACGAAATAGCCACCGGCTTTGGCCGTACAGGCAAACTGTTTGCCTGTGAACACGCCGCCATCACACCCGACATTATGTGCTTAGGTAAAACCTTAACAGGCGGCACCATGACATTAGCCGCCACACTGTGCACCAATGCTATTGCCGACACCATATGCCAAGCCAGCCCCGGCGTATTTATGCATGGCCCCACCTATATGGGCAACCCACTGGCCTGCACCGCCGCCAGCGCCAATATCGATTTACTCCTAAGCAGCCCATGGGAAGATAACATCACCCGTATAGAGCACGCGCTAACAAGCGGGCTAGCCGCCTGCAAGCAACTTAATAGCGTCAACAACGTGCGTGTACTGGGCGCAATCGGCGTGGTCGAATTGCACGACCCTGTCGATATGCCCACACTGCAACCCTTGTTTGTAGAAGAAGGCATCTGGATACGCCCATTTGGTAAACTCGTTTACATGATGCCCGCCTACACCATCACCAATACGCAGCTCGCCACCCTTACACAAGGCGTATACAACGTATTGACGCGCTACGCAGCACGGCTAGGCCATCAAGCAACACCAAACCAAACACCCATAAACCAAGCACCATTCGATGCACATGAATAAACGCACCGCGAGCCAAAACGCTGTAAACAATAACGTCATAAACAACAACGTTATCAACACCGACGCTTCAAGTAATAACGCCATAAACACCACCAAAAACAACAACGCCATAAACACCAGCGCTACGCTACCCCATATATTGGTGTTTGACTCCGGTGCAGGCGGCTTGAGTATTACCAGCGTTGTGCGCGCGAAAATACCGTGCACGCTCACCTACGTTGCCGATAACAAACACTACCCCTATGGCGAGCAACCCAGCAGCAAACTAGAAAACATCATACTCAGCACCCTGTGCCCGATTATTCAACAGCACCAACCCGACTTAATTATTATTGCCTGCAATACCGCCAGCACGCTAATACTGCCCGCCCTACGCGCCCGCTTTACAACCCCCATTATTGGCGTTGTACCCGCCATAAAACCCGCCGCCAAACACAGCAAAACCAAAACCATTGCCGTATTTGCCACCAAAGAAACCACCCAGCGCAGCTACACACACAACCTAATAAATGAACACGCAAACGGCGTAGACGTGATATTAATATCGACCCCCATGCTTGTTAGCGCAGCCGAAAACCACCTACACGGCCAATGCCCTCAAAACGCCATCAACAACGCCCTACACATGCTATTTAGCCACCCCAAAGCCAACCAAATAGACACATTGGTATTGGCATGCACCCACTTCCCCCTACTCAAAAAACACATCGCCAACACCCTCAAACAACAACAAAAAACCATACAACTACAGGATTCAGGCAACGCCATTGCCAACCGCGCGTACAGCTTGCTTAACGTGCAAACAACCACAGCCCAACACGGCAAAACCACCGTTGTACTCACACTAAAAGATAAACAAAAACAAGCTTGTTATGAGCAGTATTTGAGTGAGAAAACAGACTAAAATGGATGCAGTATTTTGGCTTGTAAGGTTTGATTTAGGGAAGATCTTGGCGACTAAATTAAATGACAAACGTGAAAGTACTTTATAACGTTTGATTTTGACCCCAGCATAGGCACTGTTAATATTATGAACGCTAGCCTTTTCCTTTCAACCGCACCTTTTCACTATTAAGTAACCTAAGGAACCTAAGGAACCTCTGATTAACCTCGCGGTATCTCTGGCTTTCAGAAAGTTTTCCTATTTCGGCGGCAAAGAGAGGCCGCAAAGAGAGGCGGCTGAGAAAGGCGGGCTGGTTGCCCACCGAGCGAAGTCAACGCAGACAGCTTCCCTAGTACTTGAGAGTAGTGATTGAGAGTAGTGCTTGAGAGTAGTACTTGAGAGTAGTGCTTGAGCGCTTTCTGAAAGCCCCAAAGGGCGCGGCCTAGAGCAGTCATTTGCGTTGTTATCATTTTGATAAGGGCTATGGGTCATTTTTGCTAAGGGCTACGGCCATTAGCTGCAGAAGACGCCCAGCCATTAACCGCTCTAGGTCACGCAGAGACGCGACGAGGTTAATCAGAGGCTCCCTAACAACATGCCTCGTACGCAAGGTAATAAGCGTATTCATACACTAAAAAAACATAGTCGTAAATTAAGGTGTCTTTATGCTCTGCGGCGAGCTTGTTTTACCAAATACCCATACAGAAAGCCTGTAATGTTCATTCAGATATTAAATATGTGATGCCCCCCGCAACAACGGCTCCACTTACAAAAAACACTTACAAACAATAATTTACAAAGGAAGAAGCATGGATTTTTTAACACAAGTGGCCCTAGGGGGCGTCATTGGGCACGCCGTAGGTAATAGCAACACAAAAACACCACTGGGTAAAAAAGCGGTTGTAGTCGGCGCACTATTGGGTGCGCTACCTGACGCTGATGTACTTATTCAATTTGGTAATGATTTAAATAACTTTGTTTACCATCGTAGTTTTAGCCATTCGTTATTGATGCTTACAGCACTCAGTATGTGCTTATTTTTTATTACCACTGCCTTTTTAAGGCCGTATTTAAAAAAACACACTATCAGCTCGCCTCGTCTATTGTTACTTATCGCATTACCGCTTTTAACCCACCCAATATTAGATAGCTTTACTGTGTATGGAACACAACTTTTTTGGCCTTTTTTTACAGACTTGAACGGCCGATCGCCCGAATCCTGGTCGACACTTTTTATTATCGACCCGCTATATTCCATCCCTTTATTTATTGCGTTTTATTTATCCTTCGCCCGACCATTAAAGGTAAAAGCATCCAATATTGCATTGGGTTTCTCATGTTTTTATTTAGCCTTCACATTAATCGTAAAATCAATAATCGATTCACATGTTGTGGTCTTAAAAGAAGAAAACGCCCTAAGTAATGCCAGCTTTTTTAGTACCCCTACACCGTTTAACACCCTGCTTTGGCGCGCCGTTATTATGCAAGATAATCATTATCGCATTGCTTATATTAATATATTCAATAAGGAAAAAGCCGTTCTATCGCCGCCAATAGAACACAATAAACAAGTGCTCACTAGCCAAAATACAAACGCGCTCAAAAAACTGAATTGGTTCTCCCATGGGTTTTATCGGCTTGATGAAAATGATGACTACATTATTGCAACCGATTTAAGAATGGGCATTGAGAATGCATATGTCTTTCGCTTTGCAATAGAACGTAAGCCTGGGGTAAAGCAAGAGAAGAAGCTCCCATTTAAACTAAAAAACGATATTGATTTAAACAAACTTAAAGACATTTACACCCATTTCTAATCGAATACTTGAGACAACATGCAACATGCAATATACACAATACTCGTTTTAACTTGCACGTTGATATTTATTATCAATAAAATGTAGTACTGCCAATAACATTTAAGTAAAGTGGCAGTACAAAATCACACGTAGCGTTAAATACAGGTTTTAATTAATCTATATACACGCTACCTTTTATAAGTACGGCAATTTACAGAACGAACGCAAGGAATGATGATGAGTGAACCCGAAGGACGAAGGCCGCTTAAAGTGCGCAGTAATGCCATATCGCAAAATGTGGCCAAATATTTAAGTGGCAAAAGCATTACGCCTAATCAAATATCAATAGCTAGCGTCGTATTTTCTTTACTGTGTGCCCTATGCCTACTTTATTTGCCTCATAGTAACGGCGTTAATATATGGCTACTCCCTCTTTCTGCTGCTGTATTTATTCAATGCCGCCTATTGTGTAATTTATTTGACGGCATGGTCGCCGTCGAAGGTAAAAAAAGCACAGCCTCTGGGGAATTATTTAATGATATTCCCGATCGTATCGCAGACGGGCTAATATTAGTATCTGCTGGTTATGCCGCTACCACTTTCGAATGGGCTATTTCTATGGGTTGGACTGCAGCTTTTCTGGCTGTAATGACGGCATATATTCGCACACTATCTGTCAGTATTGGCGCACCCGCTAATTTTTCTGGGCCAATGGCCAAACAACATCGCATGGCCTTAATGACCGCAGCTTGTATAGCAACAGCTTTCGAACCATTCTTGTGGTCACAATTATTTATTATGCCTATCGTATTAGTTATTGTTGTTATCGGCTGTATTTTCACCTTATTTAATCGCACCTATGCCGCCTATCAATACCTTGAGAAAAACAAATGATATTAACGATTCCTGAGCACTCCTTTTATGCCATGCTAGGTGTTTTAGGTCTACTTATCATAGGCTCCTCTACTCGGTTTTTTTTACGCTATAAAAACCCAAACAAAGACGACACAGAACTACGCCAGCGTATTCAATCCTGGTGGTGGATGATCGCTCTTTTATTTTTTGTTCTTATTTTTAGTACACATGCCACCATTATTTTTTTTGGTCTAATTAGCTTTTTAGCCTTAAAAGAATTCCTTTCAATAGTCCCTACGCGCCTTGCCGATCGACGCGTTATTTTTTGGTTGTACCTTTCTATACCCATTCAATACTATTGGGTAAGCATCGGCTGGTATGGCCTATTTATTATTTTCATCCCTGTTTACGTCTTTTTATTTATTCCAATGCGCATGGTATTTATTGGCGAGACAAAAGGCTTTATTAAATCGGCAGGCATACTTCATTGGTCGGTGATGCTAACTGTTTTCTGCATAAGCCATATTGCATTTTTATTAACATTACCGAATAAAAATGTATTAGCCGGAGGCATAGGGCTTATTATTTACTTGCTATTTACCACACAATTTAACGATGTTTGCCAGTATTTTTGGGGTAAGCTTTTAGGTAAGCATAAAATAATCCCCAATGTTAGCCCAAACAAAACATGGGAAGGGTTTATAGGTGGCCTCTTAACGGTAACGCTTATTTCAGGTTTTACTGCCCCCTTACTTACCCCGCTTACAGTTATTCAAGGCTTAGGCGCAGGTTGCATAATTGCTGTTAGTGGTTTTATTGGCGACGTTGTTTTATCAGCCGTAAAGCGAGACTTAAGAATAAAAGATAGCGGACATTTAATTCCTGGGCATGGCGGAATACTCGATAGAATTGATAGCCTTATTTATACCGCCCCCATTTTCTTTCATTATCTCTACTACTTACATTATTAAAAATGATATCAAGAATACTTAAAATACTTTTTTTTGGCCTTATAGTACGCCCAATTGTATTATTGATATTGGGGCTAAATGTACTTAATAGGCATAAACTACCATTAAGCGGCCCCGCATTATTGGCACCAAACCACAATAGCCACTTAGACACAATAGTGCTATTAAGTTTGTATCCATTATCGGTTATTCATAAGGTTCGCCCAGTGGCCGCCGCCGACTATTTTATGGCCAACCCGTTAATTGCATGGTTCTCTTTAAATATTATTGGCATTATTCCTTTAGACCGATCAGGCAAGACGCATCGCGATAATTTATTCAAAGGGTGTATGGAAGCATTTAATAACGGCGATATTCTCATTGTATTCCCAGAAGGTTCACGCGGAGAACCAGAACGTATAAAGCCCTTAAAAAAAGGCATATATTACCTACTTAAAGACAAATGCGATGTACAAGTTACACCTGTACTCATGCATGGCTTAGGAAAAGCCCTACCACGCGGCGAAGCGTTACTAGTACCTTTTAATTGCGACGTCATCATAGGCGACGCTATTACCATAGGAAGCTCATCAACAGAATTAACCCATGCACTATCAACAGCCTATGAAAGCCTATACCCATTCTGCATCACACGAAATCATCGAGAAAAATAAACACAATTTCAAACACAGGCCCCTGCATAGTGACTTGCGAGTCGGCTTTGGCCTTATAGAAAGTTACGATTATGGGTGCGCTTTGCACCTTTAAGAAAGGCAAAATAAAAAACCACGAAACAGAACACCCATATTTATGTCATAAACACAATATCAAATTGAGTAACAGACATAGAATAGATTTGCGCTATATAATTTCATTTAAATGACTTAATGCCGAATGAGAACAAAGCAAAATGGGTGAGTTCGTATAATACTACTCGGACAGTTGAAAAAAATACCCGTGCGTATGGGGCACGCTGTAAATATGACCCTATACGCTCTGCGTTGGCACCCTACATCCGACGGCCTCATCCCCAGGGGTATTATTCTTTATTTGTATTTTGTTAATTAGTGAATGGCATATCTAAGTGCATCTAAATACAACGCCAAGACTAGATCAAGACTCAGGTATACAATGCTGGGAAACCTCTGATTAAACTCGTGGTATCTCTGGCTTTCAGAAAGTTTTCCTGTTTAGACGGCTAAGAAAGGCGGGCGGGCTGCCCTGCGAGCGAAGTCAACGCAGACAGGAGGGCTTTCTGAAAGCCCCGAAGGGCGAGCCCTAGAACAGTCACTTACGTTGTTGTCTTTTTTGCTAAGGGCTACGGCCATACGCTAAAAAGACGTCTAGCCATTAACCGCTCTAGGTCACGCAGAGACGCTGCGAGGTTAATCAGAGGCTCCCTAAGTTCCGACACCACAAAAGAGGTAACAAGTAAGCTATACACACCTGAGCCTTGAGAGAAATCGAGAAGGAAGTTGAAAAATCGAGGGCGTCCACATTTTATTTGAAAATACAATATAAAATCAGGAAAGAAAATATATTAAAATATTTTAGCGCCATGTATTTTGCATAATAACGAAAAACAAACAATACCCACCTGTTGCCATTCATATGATATTACCATCATAAAAATAGTGATGCGCCAAATTGATGGATGCCCTGCTTTAGCGATCGGTTGATTACCGTACCGTTCGTGCCCTCTAGACGCTCAAAGGCCAAGTTGCCGTTCATAAACTCGTTAGGGTTTATGCTTAGGCCGCTGGCTAAAATACCGCCTGCGTTAATGACAGCGCTTTCGGTAAAAATCACGCCGTTAGGGTTGACCCTTTCTACGTCAAGAATACTTGGCCATTGACATTAATCCGACCCTGAATACGCGTGCCCTTTTATTTATAAAAGGTTTACAAAAAAGGCTTAATACACGGTTTAACCTTGTTTTAATTAAAGAGGGATTGGCTATCGGGCTGAATAAACTGCACCCGCTCATCACTGGCAATATCAAAGCTGTTCCAATCTATTGCCATGCGATCGGTGGTTTGCTTGTTGTGTAAAGTAAAGGGTGGTGCTTTTACCGTTTTGGGTAATGCTGCATGCCCCGCCGCGTCTTGTTTTTAAATAAAAAGGCCGCCCTCTGGGCCTGCCAAGCTGGGTAATGCCAGCGTGCCTAACGCTGCGCTTACCGCCAGCGGTAAATACCGTAAAGTAAACCGTTCAGGTTGCTTAGCAGGTTTTACAGGCTTGTTTGCTTTACGGTGGTTAGCAGATAAACGAGAACGTAAAACAGAATGAGAGGCAGGCATAACAGCTCCAAGGCAAAGACTAAAAATATAATGTGAAACAAAAAAGAAGGTTTAAACATAAAAATCGCCCTACTAGTTGAGACAAGCAAGGCGATTTATTATCAATTGGCTGGCACTAGCGAGCGTGATAGTACTACACGCTCATTTGTTTCTAAATCCATTAAATATAATGTTATGGAAGGGTCATTAATACCAGGGGTTGCGAACTCTACACCGTCTTCATATATTATTGCTAGGTGCTCATTTAATATATGTAGTGAATGTGGGTTTTTTAATTGGTTATCGCTAGTGGGAATATCGGTAGTGTTAGCAAGAATAGTAGGATCAAGTGTAGTTAAATCAAATGCTATGACAAAATCTTCAACACTATCAGCAAATATTAAACGGTTACGAGTCTTGTCAACATTAAACATATTGAACGAACTAGCTTGGTTAAAAGGAGGGCTATTAGCAAATAAATCATCTAATTCAGCTTGTACTATCTGTTGCCCAACAGGTAAAGCCAAATTAACACTAAACAAGCTTTCACTGTTAGAAAAGCCGTACAAAACACCTGTTTCGATATCAGCAGTAAATCCAAATCGAAAATCGAATATAGGATCATTAGGCTGAAAAGGTAAGTTTAATAGTGAGACATCACTATCAAATCCTTCTGAAAGGTTATACAAACCCAATCCGCCTCTCTGATCATAGTTAGCAATATACACACCATCTTCACCACTCTTTGTCAGATAAGGAAGGTTATCTACTGGTAATTCCAAAGATATATCAATCGCTTGTTTTGTTGCAATATTAAGCCTAAATAACCGTTCATTTACAGCTAACAAGATAAAGTTATCATCTGTTGGATCAATCAACATACTATTGATGAATTGGAATTGTTCATCAGGTAACGTATTCCCCTCACCAAACTCTAGGAAAATAGTGCGCTCACCTGTTAATAAATCTGTAGTAAATAAACGTTTATTACCAGATAGTGTACCAAACTCTAAAATTCCGATTAAATCATCATCACCGGACTCAATAGTACGATTATTTTTCTTATCGTAAACCAAGTGTAATGAACCATACAAATGTGTTGTAGAGGCATTATTCCCCTCTGGAAATGTCACCGCCTCACTCCCCTGCGTAATACTCAACTCAACCGCATCAACCTGCTCATTACCTGCCGCATCAATCGCTTGAATACGAATAGTATTGGCTTGGCCTGTAATTAAGGTCACCGATTGCATCCATGTATCGAGGCTTTCGCCTTCGGCGGCTTCGAGTATCACTGGATCATTAGTGGTTTCGCCTGCGCTTACGGTAAAGCGAATTTGGCTAATGGGGCCAAAATCATCGGTGGCGGCGCCGCGTATGTTCACGTTTTCGCCATCGGTAAAAGTGGTGGGCGTGGGGAAGAACACCTCGGCCACGGGGGGCGTGGTATCGCCAATGGTGGTGGCGCTAAATACGCCATTGATGTCGCCGACTGTTAGCGTGGCGCTGGTTTCACTATCAATGGTGTCGCCTGCGACTACGCTA
>CAKZUG010000040.1 GCA_937920545.1 uncultured Saccharophagus sp. | reverse complement strand
CAGCACCGTTAGCAAACTTTCCACCGCCCAGTTTGGCGCTAACCCCTCCAATTGCCGCAGAAATTGCTGTGCGAGCAATAAGTGCTGGCGTTTTATTTCCAACAGCAGTACTCACCGAGTTAAGTGTACCTTCAGCTTGTAGTTTAAGTGAAGCAAACTTTGCTACACCAGCACTCATAAAGCCATGGCCAAACTTGCCACCTTGTATAACTGACATAGCCCCTCCAGTTAATCCATGTAGCAAAACGCCTTCTGTTGAAGTTAAGAGCCCCTTTTCTAAACCTACGCCTATAGATGAAAAGGCTGCACCTGAAATAGTGCCGATAACTGCAGCTTTAAATACATCTTTTAAATTCCCCCCATTTGCTGCCGCTCCTGCTGCACCAGATAAAGCGCCAATAAGCATTGCGCCGCCAATACCAGTGAATACACCAGAAGCCGTCAATGCCACAGCCACAATTGTCGACACAAACGGCCTAATGCGCTGCCATGCACGGCTGAGCTCATTGCTTAGCTTTTTAAGAAAATACCCCGATGGATCGGTGTATTTCATGGGGTTGTTCCATACGTAGCTATAGCGGTTATAACTTTGGCTGGATGTTTCTGATTGTATATTAGGATCGGCACTTAAAAAGCGGCCTAGGGTGGCATCGTAAACGCGGCCATTCATGTGGATTAGGTCGACTTCTTGAATGCTCTCGTGGCCTGTGTACCCTTTGTTGGTAAAAGGCAACTGTGTTTGGTAAAGCGGATCGTTGAGGCCTTGGTTGGTTTTCCAATCCCAGTTACGTAATTTACCCCATGCGTCAAAGCTTCTGCGGTCGACCACATTGGCATAACCGTCTGTGATTAAGTCTACGGAACCTAGTGCATCTTTGTGAAGGTAGCGTGTTTGTATCCCGTTTTCGGTTGAGACAATATGCTCCGCAATGGGGCTACCCGCCACTAAAATTGTGTGCTTTTGCTCGGTATGGTTACGGTTGGCTTTTTTGTAGGTGCGCTTTTCGTATATACCGCCTACATAAAACGTAATGTCATTTAAGTGGTTAACCTTTTTATAACGGGCGTTATCGGCATCGTAACTAAAGGTGGCTGATTTGCTGCCTTTGGCAATTCGTGTTGGCTTGTTATAAGTTGACCATAGCGCTGTGCGGCCGTCACCGGTTTGAAGGTTGCCGTTTGCATCGTAGGTGTAGGTTTTATTGCCGGCTTTGTGTACTTTGTTTGTTGAGCCGTAATAGGTGTAATTACCCACATCAGATTTATAGGTAATATTACCCAAAGCGTTGTAACGCATACTTTGTGTTTTATTTAAATCGCTAACGGTGTAGGTACCGCTTTGTACTTGCGCACTGGTTAGCCGGTCTAAACGGTCGTATTCGAAGGTTTCGGTAATGTCGTTTACGAGGTCGTCACGCAGTAGTACGTTGTTGTATTCGTCGTATTGGTATTCGGTATGGCGCAATGTGTTATAGCTGAGCAAACCACTGTGTATGCTTTGCAGTTGCCCTGTGCCTTGGTTGTAGGCAAAGTCGTTTACCACACCGTTACCATATACTTCGGCACTTAAACGGCCCGATGCATCAACATCGATAGCGCGCCAGTAAGTTATATAGTTTCTTTCGCCCAATAATGCTTGGTATGCACTGGCACCTTGGTTAAGGGTGTTAGCAATTTGAAAGCTATGGTCGGCGGAAACCCGAAAAATAGGACACCCATAAATTAAACCATGCGCACACAATATCAAACAAACCTATCAATCGTGGGTATAAATAGCTATACAGATAGTGCAAACTGCTGAATATATTGAGCGGTAAACACTCTATTATTTATAAAGAGAAAAAACAAAAGCCACATGATATCTGCGGCTTTGCAAGGGTATTTTGGTGGGCTGTGGCGCTAGTGGTAAGTAGGATCTTCACTAAATTCATCTAGTTCGGCATCGAGCATGTCTTCATCTAATAAAGCTTGCTCGTCTTGATCGCCAAGCAGATCTAGGCTGCCGGCATGGTTTAGGCCGGCTTCTATCATGGCTTTGGCGATTTCTAGTTTGGCGCTGCCAAGAAAAAACAGGGCTTCTTCTGAAAACTTAATAGACACGAGCGGGTCGGCTGCATCTGCCTCTATGGCTTCGCCTTCTTGGGTTTCTTCTTCGTCCATGCGTTTTAGAACGATCTCGCCTGTGGAGAGCTCTAATATTTCATACAATGTAGTCATAATTCTTTGTCTTCCCAATTTATAGCCGTATTCTAACAATATTTAGCTATAAATGTATTGTTTGCTTCTCAAAACGCCTACCACTGTTGGGTCTGTTCACGGTGTGTGCGTACAAATTCGGCTAGCCATGTATGTAAATGGGTATAAAAATCGGCATCTTGTTGTATCCAGTGGTACTTGGGCGCGCTTGATAAGGCAATAATCTGCGTGTCTTCTGGCTCGGTTAAAAAGACGCTAGTGTGTTTATCATACAGTGATGCTTGTAGGCTGCACAATGCATTTAAGGGCGATTGCACATCGCTGGCAGCCTGCTTTAAGTTGTTGATGCAAATATCGTTATTAATATCTTGGCCGCTAAGTGCATCGACACATGCATAAAGCGGTGCTGGGCTTTCTACAATAAATCGCTCGATAAAAAACAAGGTAAGTGCGCTGCACAGTTGCCATGCGCAGGCTTGTTTGAGGGCATTGCGTTGGTTTGCGGGTAAATCACTTTGCATCAAACTTATCTGGGTTTGTGCAAAATTAAGCTGCTGATTTACTAAAAATGCACTGTTTTGCACTTTTGACATACGTGAACCTTTTTGGTGATGCTAATGTGTTTATAGCGTGTATACAGGTGCGAACAAACAAAAACACTCATTTACATGGTATGGATATGAGTATTTATCAATAGATTTGATTTAAAAGTAGCTTTTAAAACTGCTGTACAAACTACTTTACAAACAGCCATACAAACAACTTTGCAAATAGGTTTTAAATCAGATTTATGTGTAACGCTACACATAAAATAATGCCCTTAAAACACATTAAACCATGAGTGTGTTTTAAGGGCATAAGCAGGGCAAGCCCTCTTTATTAGGCTTTCTTTTTAGCGGCTGGCTTTTTGGCACTGGCGGTTTTTTTGGCCGGTGCTTTTTTCTTTGCTGGCGCTTTTTTCGCGCGTGCAGGTTTAATGCCGTCGGTTACAAGCCATTTGCCCGCTTGATAATGCGCCTTCCAGCCTGTGGCTTTGCCGTCTACTTCAGATTGTACGTAGTGCTCTTTGGTTTTTCGGCTAAAACGCACAATGGTGTCGCGCCCTTCTTTATCGGTTTGCGGCGCCGACATTAAGAAGTCGTATTTTGAGTCGATTTCTTCTTTGTGTGGTAGCAGCTCTTTCACTAATGGCGCACGCGTTTCGCGATTTTTAGGAAACTGGCTAGCCGCTAAAAAAATACCCGATGCGCCATCACGTAAAATGTAGGTATCGTCTACTTTTATGCACTGTAGTTCTGGCATGGGCACAGGGTCCATTTTGGGGGGAGCCGCTTCGCCGCTGCGTAATAATTTACGGGTATTTTTACATTCTTCTGCCGAGCAACCAAAGTACTTGCCAAAACGGCCCGATTTTAGCTGCATGTCTTGGCCGCATTTATCGCATTCGATAATGGGGCCTTCGTAGCCTTTAATTTTAAATGTGCCGGCTTCTATCTCAAACCCTGAGCAATCGGGGTTGTTGCCGCATATATGGAGTTTGCGGGTCTCGTCGAGTAAGTAGCTATCCATTGAGGTGTTACAGATTTTACAGCGCTTTTTTTGACGCAGTAGTTTCGATTCGGCTTCGTCGTCTTCGTCGGCATTGACGGCCTCGTCTCCTGGGACAAGGTTCATGGTTTGTTTACAGCGCTCTTTTGGCGGTAAATTGTAACCCGAGCACCCTAAAAAGACGCCTGTAGAGCCGGTGCGAATTTGCATATCGCGACCACATTTTGTGCATTCTATATCGGTTTCGACGGGGTCGTTGGTACGCATACCGCCCTCAGCCGCTTTGGCCGCGCTGAGTTTTTGAGTAAAACCCGCATAAAATTGGTTGAGCAAATCAAGCCAATTTTTATTACCGTGTGCCACTGTATCCAGTGACTCTTCCATAGTCGCGGTAAAGTTGTAATCCATTAAATCATCAAAACTTTCGCTTAGGCGCTCGGTAACAATGTCGCCCATTTTTTCGGCATAAAAACGGCGGTTTTCGACACGAACATAACCACGGTCTTGAATCGTTGAGATAATTGCAGCGTAGGTCGATGGGCGGCCAATGCCTTTTTTCTCTAACTCTTTAACTAAACTCGCCTCGGTAAATCGCGCGGTGGGTTTTGTAAAATGCTGTGTCGGGTCAACCGATTGTAGGTTGAGTGTATCGCCTACTTTCACATCGGGTAAGATGCCGTCGTCGTCTTTTTTAACGATAAGCGGCATGACTTTTAAATAGCCGTCAAAGCGAATAACACGCCCACGGGCGCGCAACTCGTAGTTTTCGGTTTCGATGGTCACGTTAGAGCTTGTAAACTCGGCGTTTGCCATTTGGCACGCGACAAACTGGTTCCAAATAAGGGTATATAAACGCTGGGCGTCTCGCTCCATATCAGATAATGACGTAGGAGAACGGTGTACATCAGAGGGGCGGATGGCCTCATGCGCCTCTTGCGCGCCTTCTTTACTTGAGTAGCTAATGGGTTCTTTGGGCAAGTACTTATTGCCAAAATTGGTTTGAATGTAACCACGGCAACTTTTGACGGCGTCGGCACTTAAATTGGTGGAGTCGGTACGCATGTAAGTAATGTGGCCCGCTTCGTATAAGCGCTGCGCCATCATCATGGTTTTTTTCACGCCAAAGCCTAAACGGGTAGATGCCGCTTGCTGTAACGTCGAGGTAATAAAAGGCGCGTTGGGTTTTGAACGCGTGGGTTTGTCTTCACGGTTAGTAATGGTGTAACCGGCACTTTGCAGTGTGTTCACGGCCACCATGGTGTCTTTTTCGTTGGTGGGCCTAAATGCATTCCCATTGTGCTTTTTAACATCAAAGACAATGTTCTCGTTTTGATGTGTACTTAAATCTGTTTTTATATCCCAGTATTCCTCTGGAATAAAAGCACGTATCTCTTGTTCGCGCTCGACAACCAGTTTGGCGGCTACCGATTGTACGCGCCCTGCCGATAAACCCCGGGCGACTTTTTCCCAAAGTAACGGCGACACCATAAAGCCTACTACGCGGTCTAAAAATCGTCTTGCTTGCTGGGCATGCACTCGGTCAATATCGAGCTTACCAGGTTTTTCGAACGCTTTTTGTATGGCAGACTTGGTAATCTCGTTAAATACAACACGCCTAAATCGGCTGTCATCACCGCCTATGGTCTCTTTTAGGTGCCAAGCAATGGCTTCCCCTTCTCTATCCAAATCCGTTGCGAGATAAATAGTAGGTGCGTTTTCAGCAAGGGTTTGCAGTTCATTGACGACTTTTTCTTTGCCGGGTAGTATCTCGTAATGGGCTTCCCAGTTATTTTCGGGGTTAATGCCCATACGGTTAATTAATTGTTCTTTCGATTTTTTCTCTTTATGAATGGCTTTTTGCTCGGGCGACATTTTACGCGTTAACGCTGCCTGCTTGGCCCGTGCTTTAGCATCAACGGGTTTTTTAGCGCCACCGCTTGTGGGTAAGTCACGGATGTGACCCACACTGGATTTAACAATAAAGCTGTTACCTAAATATTTATTGATGGTTTTAGCCTTGGCGGGCGACTCCACAATAACGAGCGACTTTTCCATATATACCTTCTAAAGTAAGCGTATTTTACGCCATGATGTTTTGCCTATGCAGCATCAGAGCTGCTGTTACATATGAAGTAACAGGCAAAACATTAATTGAATTCTCTTTTTACTATTTCATTAAAAATAGCGTAATGTCTAGTTATTATTGAAAAAAAGCGTGTAAAAACAAGACTCTGGCGATTAATTACACAATTAAGTGCCAGACTAAGGTATTTATAAACCTAATGATCTACGCATAATATAGATAACTAGCTTGTTATATTTTGGCTATAAATAACAAAATAGCAATTATATTGAAATATATGACAAGTTAAGAAATATACATAACGTAGCTGTTGGTATGGTTATAGCGTTCTATACTTTTGTCGTTAACATAGGGTTAACACGTTAAAAGCGGTGTACGCATGGTGCAAAAATAAACCCGTACACATTACTAATACTTGAGCCATTACTCATATTATGACAAGCCCCATTGTTATTATTATTTTTATTGCCGTGGTCATTTTATCGCTTATGGTGGTCGGCTTTGTTAATCAGCAGCAAACAAGGGCGCGTATTGTCGCGCAAAAACTTGTACTGTTACGCCGCAAAGTGTCTGAAACAGAAGAGATAGCATCGGTTATTTCTACCCTTGTAGCGTCTCCGGGCATAC
>CAKZUG010000039.1 GCA_937920545.1 uncultured Saccharophagus sp. | reverse complement strand
TCAAAAATGGCACTCTATTATTGAGTGGCTAGCATTAGCTTAAAATTACTTATAACTATGGAGTATTAAAAGAAAAGCAACCTCACCTATAGAAAAAACCACACAACCGAGTTAACACTTTACCAGTGTATATATTGTGTGTGTTCGCACCTACTGCTACCCTACGAGGATGATAATTATACAAAAAGGTGGCCTCATGATCAAAAAAGCAATAAAACCCCTAGCCTTAACGGCATTACTGTTTATGCTAACCGCTTGCGGCGGTGAGATCGACGCGAACACGCCTACAGCTAACGAACCCGGTAATGAAGCGGCAACCAGCCCCATCCAACCCTCTAACCTGACTCCTCTCGTAGACCCTGTCGAGCCGATTATACCTGTCGAGCCAATTGCGCCTGTCGAGCCAATTACACCTGTCGAGCCAATTACACCTGTCGAGCCGATTACGCCTGTCGAGCCGATTACGCCTGTCGAGCCAATTACGCCTGTCGAGCCGATTACGCCTGTCGAGCCAATTACGCCTGTCGAGCCAATTACACCGGCTAAACCCGAGACCTCATCAGGTGGCTCATTTAAAGCAGGGCAGCTTCTTGCGATAAACCAATGCAACTCAACAACACAGTGCAAAATCCTCTTTGGGCGTGAAGCGGATGACTGCATCGACTCGCAATCAACCTCTAGCATATGTATGTGTGGGCTAGACAGTTGTGCTCAAACCAATAGCGCGCACACATTAACCTACGCCATAAATGTGGGTGGTGATACCTTTATAGATAGCAAAGCCTTTATCTATTCGGCTGATTTTGGCTTTAATAAAGGATCGACAATAACAAACAAACCCAATGTCAATTTTAGCAATACGCAAGATGACGACCTATATCGCTCTCAGCGCTACGCCAGTACATTACGCTATGAACTACCTGTTACCAATGGTGTGTACGACGTCACAATTAAATTAGCAGAAAGTCACTTTAGCGAAGCGGGCCGACGCATTTTCAACTTAACAGCTGAAGACGATACACTGGCCACTAATTTAGATATGCATACACGCTTTGGCGCAAGACAAGTAAGCGAGATTGCACTAGAAGATGTAAAAGTATCAGACGGTAAACTGACAATACTAAGTGAAAAAATTGTAAACAACGCATCTATTGCGGCAATTATCGTGACATCTATTAACGGCCGCGCCACTTGCGATGAACAATGTATGCAAAACAATGGCGCTCAAACATCGAAAGACACTCCGCCAAAAACGCCCAGCACAAAACCCGCTAACGAGGGCAATTTAGTACACCCAGGCATGTTAAGTACACAACCTCAACTCGACTTAATGAAACAGCGCTACAAAGACGGTCATGCCCTCACGGTTAAACAAGTTGATCTAATGAAAAGCCATGTGAATAAGTTTAAAACTATTCGTAACCCAGGCAAAGACAACTCTAAAACGGGTGGTAAAAACTTAATTTACTGCGGTAGCTTCAATAAAGGTCGCGATGGAAAAACAACAGTTAAAGCCTGTAATTGGCCCGCAGAAGACGGTATTACAACATACACCAATGCATTACTTGGCTATATTACAGGTGAAAATAAATACAGCAAAAAGGCCATTGCCTTCTTAGACTCATGGACAAAAGAAGACAACTTTAAAGGCTTTGACAAAGCAGGCTCTAACGCTGCACTACAACACGGTTGGATTATTCCTTGGTTTGCAAATGCGGCTGAAATATTACGCTATACATCCGATGACTGGAAATCTGGCCACACAACGCAAATGGACAAGTTTGTTAAGCGTATGATGAAGCTCGTCACCGATAACGATGAGGGCTCGCCCAACAACTGGATACACGCACGCATTGAGGCGCACATTACATCAGCTATTTGGTTGGACGATCAAAAAGAGCTAGATAAAGCCATTGCCCGTTGGAAGGAAATGACACGCACATACATCTATATCAATAGTGATAAAGGTAAAGCCGTTGTGCCGTCGTCGTCGCGCCTAACCGATAAAAAAGTAAGAGACCGCCTATGGGCTAACAAAAAATTTATTGAGGGCTTAACACTAGAAACATGTCGCGACATCAACCACCAATCATTGGGTATCGATGCCATCGTAAATAGCCTTGTTATGGCAAACAACCAAGACATAAACATAATGTCAGGTAATGATACGAGAAAACGCCTAACATCATTCTTTGAGTTTATGCCAAGAGTCATTAAAACAATCAAAGACGCCAATGCCACGCAGAAAAAGAAAGGAACGAGCAAAGCTAATAAAGACAAAGCGCTACAAACAGCCAAAAATCCATTTGGCGTGTGTAAGGCATCGATTAAGAGTAGCCCTAATAAAGATCTACGATTAGACCCAGACTCACGCTCTTTCCCCATGGCATTCGCGATGTTAAGTAACAGTCAAACACCGCTAAGCGATTTAAAGAAAGATGTTGATAAAGGCGGTAACGTGACAGCATCGAGATGGTTAAGAAAGTGGGAGACTCTATTAGCATCAACCATCGCACCCATCAAATAACGTTGAAGAACGTATAATCGCGGCGCGTATGTTGGCTCGAAATGAGAAAACATACGCGCCGTTTTACGCTCTTATCTAACCACTCACTATTGTTTAAATGTAAGTCACTACTATTGTTTGAGCGTTAGCCACTACTCTAGGGAACCTCTGATTAAGATGCAGATCAGCTTTAGTGAAAAAACACACATCAGAAGGGTTCGTTATCAATAGCCTGTGTGCTCAATAGCCTTTTTTTATATTTTTGCAGGTAATATGAGGTAAAAAAGATGACCTAGTATAAAAAATAGATCAACCGTAACTGCCATTTTGGCGAGGTAATTAAACCAATAGGCGTGGGTTTTAATGTATCGCTTACCCCGCTATACCCAAGCTCAATATTAGTACGCCTTATATTTGCACCCAATACAAGCTGCGCATGCTGGTAATCCAACGCTGATTCTAAATCAAAAAAACCTACCGTTGAGCGCGTATAAAAAAACTTATTTAACGATTGATGATGACTTAAGAGCAATTGAGTGGCAGCAAAATCGGTATGGTAATAATGAGAGCTATACATTAGCTCAGCAGAAACACCCGACTGATGCTTTATATAAGTATTTACATAACTGTAATTCCAGTCAATGGCCCCATCAATAAAATGCCGATGCGTAAACGAGCCACCCACTAACCAGCGATCATTAATGGCTTTATCTGCTGCCACATAGGCACTAAACCCTCTGTGCCGCTGACGCAAAGCTTCCGGCTGCGCGGTATGTATTTGCCCGCCTAACGTAATATTTTGATGCAACTGCACATCAGCATTCACCGCTAACTGTGTATTGTTATCGGTATAACTCACACCATCCACCACCCCACTTGAATTCACGCCCAGCCAAATATTAACGAATGGCTCAGCATGCAGGCAAGGTGCCATCGCCATCGACGTACTAACCAGCCAAAAGCGCATAGAAAATAAAGTGTGATTCAAGTACATGACCTGCGTAATGATGACATGGCAACGCCACAGTAAAAACACAGCTGCGACACTATTAAGGCACAGTTAACCATTGTTCTAAGCGTTTAGCGACAGTCTCGCTTGAAATACTTGGATCTTTTGCAATGAGAGTAGCAACCGTAGCCGTTACTTGTGGCGCAGCAATGGAGTGACCAGTATATATATCGTAAGCCCCATTTGGGGCTAGCGATAACGCTGTAGACGATGCTAAAAATGTATTATCAGGCAAGCGATAGTCGTTATGATGTTGGTTGTCAGCCAATCCGTAGGCGTAAATCACCCCAGATTGCGCACGCGGGAATCGCGCCGACACTTCGCGTTGCACGTCATGTGCAGACACAATAATAGCCCCTTGGTGAATCAGTTTATTTAACAACGCCTCTAAAATGCGATCAGGCGGCCCCGACAGGCTCAAATTAATCACATCTGGGCGCACGGCAACCGCTGCATCAAGCGCCAATGCCAGCGTTAGCGTTGAGCATTTACCTGCCCCCATATTATTTTGCCAGCAGCCTCGGTAATGATATAAAGAGGCCGCATGCGTTAAGCCTTTTACTGGGGCAGAAGCGTTGTTCGCCGCAAGTAAACCTGTCACCGCCGTACCATGCGTTTCTTGGGCCGCATTACTTTTATCATGCACAAAGTTCTTATAACGCACCGTCGACCGACGAAAGTCGGGGTGGCGAATACTAACGCCCGTATCTATGACCATAATTTTCACGCCCTGCCCAAAGTTAGGCAAGGTTATATCAGGCGAAATCGTTTTTACGACCTTAGGCCGCAAAGACCGTTGATCTTGCATACTGTCATGCTTTACCAGAAGCGATGACGTCAAAAGTGGCGAGGGTAAAAACTGTGTTTCAAAAGTATTAAAGTGCTGAACCCATGCCACGCGAGCATCCTGCCTAAGCTTGCGCAGGGTTTGAGTATTTGGCATATTAACGACTATACAGTGTACGCCTAAACTTTTTATGGGCCATTGATCTTGAGAGATCAGCTTATAATCACGCAAAATATTTTTGGACACCCTCTGTAAAAGCGGGTCGTTATCATAGTTGATATGCGCGCTGTAAAGCGGGCTACCGCCGCCAAACTTTCGGGCATCTCCACGCGGATCCTTGATCACAATCATAATCGCGTCTTGATGCAGACTGATTTCACCCTTAACCTGAATTGAGGAAGGTGGCAATGGTGGTGGCGCTACAGGAGGAACGCTAGCGCACCCCACAACAAAAAGATTACATACCGCCATAAAAACACACCAAAAACGGGTAGCATGTCGCCTCTTTATCACGGTGTTTTACCCAACTCTTTTATCATCATCACACGCTGATCTTCACGGATGCGCTCTTTACTCTGGCTAACACGGGACGTAAGAGCCACATTTAAAATACGCTTATTTGAAAAGCTTTCTATGACGTTTAAATTGTATTGCTCGATCACTGCATCGCTGTTTACATTAGGCGCAAGAATAAGCTGTAGCATGGCTTCTTGTCGCAGAGGCGCTTGGGTTAACGTATCAAATTCTTGATTAACTGGGCTAAAAAAGCCACTAAACGTAAACACCAGCATACACGCAAAAGCCACGGGGATAACGGGCATAAACCATACCCCTTTTTTGCGAGTCAATTTATGTTCGATATCTGTAAATTTCGGGTTAGGTGCCGTGATACTGGCTTGGCCAGCATGCAACGTTTTTTGCCAATCATGTGTTTGTTTCAATAACGCCTGTAACTCATCGTTGACCTCAAGCTGTTGTTCAAAAACGGCTCGATCATCACGGCTTAAGTGGCCGTTTATATAATCTAATACCCAGCGTTCTTGATCGTAATCGCGTTGAGATACTGCTGGGTTATTCTCGCAGCTCTCGGCATTGCGAGATGGGTTGTTAGGATGTTTCATAGTCAGTATCCTCACATGCAGGTGTTTGCATTAACGATTTGATTTTTTGTCTTGCGTGAAAAAGCCGTGTTTTTATTGTGTTTTCTGGGCAACCGGCAATCTCACTAACCTCTTTAATTGAGCGCCCCTGAAAGTAACTTAATTCTACAACGGCACGCTGCTTAGCCGATAATTGTGCCACAGCCTTATTTAATTGATCGGCTTTAGGGTTATCGCTCATATGGGTATGCTCTTCAATTTCAGCATCAATTTGTTTAAAAATCTGAAAACTCTTTACGACTTTTTGTTTTAACTGCTGGCGTTTAATAAGTTTTAAACACTGTCTGTAGGCAATCGAAAACACCCATGTCGATGCTTTTGAATCACCGCTAAACTGCCCCGCTTTTTTCCAAATAATCAGCATCACGTCGTTGTATGCTTCTTCTACTAAACCGTTATCGGGGCTCATCCGCAGCATAAACGGAATGAGCTTTGAGCGATAAGTGTTATACAGCGTATTCATGGCCGCCACATTGCCATCTTGGGCGATCTGCTGCAACAAAGCACGGTCAACTTTATCGGCGCTATTTTGGGTATCAGGGGGTGATGCTGTCATAGTTGGCTTCCTACTTTAATGATGAGATACCCCTCTCGCCGTATAAGGTTCAATTATTCTCTCTTTTATTTTGTTAATAAAAAAATTTTATATTTTTCTCTAAAAAAACACTTTTTTTGAACCCAATATTTTTTTGGTTCGCTCTTATGGTTATATCCGCAACACATACGAAGATTCAAAAAAGAGAGAAAAACATGATGCATTCAAAAAACAGACTATCACTTAACGTTAGCCGTGTTACCAAAACGCTTGCACTAGGTATAACGTTTACAACACTGGCAGCATGCTCGGGTTCTGATTCTGGCTCTGACAGCAACATCAGCGATCCAAACGTGACGCCTGTTGCTACAGTGACACCGCCTACAGTCATACCGCCTGTAACGGTCACTCCTACAAACAACTGCCCCACCTTAGGCAACATCACACCAACAGACCTTGGCAATAACCAATGTCAAATCACGGGTACACTCACGCAAGACGCCACGCTTAGCGCAGACCGCATGTGGTTTTTAGACGCGGGGTTTCATGTGGGTAACAATGCCGCTACGGGTACACTCACGATTGATGCGGGCACGCAAATTCGTGGGTCTGGTAGCGATTACCTGCTGGTTTGGCCGGGTTCGTCGATTCAAGCCAACGGCACAGCCAGCGACCCGATTCATTTTTTATCCGATGATGACAACATAGACGGTAACGGCGAGTGGGGTGGGCTGTTTTTACGTGGCTATAACGGTTTACCCACGTTAACGGGCACCCAAGGCGAGAACTTACTCGATTACGTTGTGGTCGGTGAAGCGGGTGCCGAAGTGAGCATCACTATCGACGGCAATACCGCGACATACCAAGATAATATTGTATTAAACGGTGTGGATAAAAATACACGCCTGACATTTGTGCAATCCCATAACTCGGCACGCGATGGCTTTCATATTTTAAATGGCGATCCACGTATGTCATGGATTCTGGCCACGGGCGCGCAACGCGATGGCCTTTGGTATCGCGATTTTAGTGGCCTGGTGAAAGATTTTATGGTCATTCACAACCGCGACAGCGATGGCAGCACGGGTCGCGCAGGTATTTATGCTAGCGAAACAGTTGAAGGGAACTCCAATCCACGTTTTACCAATGTCACGCTAGTCGGCCGTGATAATACCAGCGCGTCCGCATCAGACAGCGATAATGAGTTTGGTATTTTATTCGCAGATAATACCGATCAAATTCGTATGGCGAATGTGTTGATTGCCAACTTTAGAAACGGCTGCTTTGAAGCCGATAGCAGCGCCGATTTATCGGGTATTGATGTGAGCGTACCTGGCCCGACATATATCGACGGTATACATTGTGCCAACGAAGCTGGCCCCAACGGTAACTTTGGTGTGGTGCGTGACGGTTCTATCGGTTTTCCAGAGGGCGTTATTGCCCCATCAAATAGCATAAATGGCGACGGTATTGTGTACTACAACGGCGCGGTTAACGAGGTCACATTTACAGGTGAAATCAGTGACCGTAGCGCAAACTTTACCGCCGGTTGGTACTTAAACAATATTGGCGGGATTCCAAATGGCTTAGCCGCCGATGCGACATCGTTAAACGCGTTTTTAGATGGCGACACCAACAACGATAATACCGTTGATGCCAGCGATACAAACTCGCCCTTTTTTATGAGCGATAGCGATTTTAACGCCGATGTAGCCAGCGATACAGGCGGCTACGACTTAACGCATATTGGCGCTATTCGAAGTGGCTCCCCGTCACAAACACAATTTGATGGCTGGACAATTGCCACCACACAAGGTCAAGGGTTTGTTGTGGGCATCAAAGAATCACTGATGGGTTTATCAGATTGCCCTGCTACGCTAGGCGGCGCAACCGTTACACCGTTAGAAAAAACAGGTGGTCGCTCACGCTGTGAAGTCTCGGGCACCCTCATTGACGATGCCACGATGACAAGCAACATTGACTGGGAATTAGAAAACCGCTTACAGGTGGGCAATAACGCCAGCATCGCCACACTCACCATTCAAGCCGGTACACGCATAACGGGCGATAACATTGATTACAACGATCACTTACTGGTATGGCCGGGCTCATCACTGCAAGCAAACGGCACTGGCGCGCGCCCCGTTCGCTTTAGCTCAGACGACGCCGACACCAACGGCAGTGCAGAATGGGGTGGCTTATATTTACGCGGCACCAACGGCTTAACCACCACGCTCGAAACACAAGGCAGCAGCAAACTGGATTATGTGGTTGTGGCCGAAGGCGGCGCACCCGTGACTGTCGATATAGAGGGTGAAAACACCTATAGCGATAACATTGTGCTTAACGGCGTCGACAAAACAACCACGCTGACCTTTGTGCAATCACACAACTCGGCACGCGATGGTTTTCATGTGGTCAATGGTGATGCCAGAATGTCGTGGTTACTGGCAACAGGGGCAGCACGCGACGGTTTTTGGTATAGAAACTTTAGCGGTTTGGTGAAAGATTTAATGGTGATTCATCACCGCGACACCGATGGCAGCACAGGCCGCGCAGGTATTTATGCGAGCGAGACTGCCGCTGGCGATTCCAACCCACGCTTTACCAACGTGACATTAGTGGGCCGCGATAACAGCAGCACACCCGCTGATGCCGACTCGAACGAGTTTGGTATTTTATTTGCCGACAACACCGATCAAATTCGCATGGCCAATGTGCTTATTGCGAACTTCAGACACGGCTGCTTTGAGGCCGACACCCAAGCTAATCTCGCCAATATTGATACAACCATTCCAGGCCCTAACTATATTGATGGCGTGCATTGCGCCAACGAAGCCGGCCCCAATGGTCAGTTTGGTGTGGTACGTGATGGCTCAACAGCTTTTGGAGCGGGTGTGATCGCGGGCAACAACTCAAACGGCAACGGCATTGTGTATTACAACGGTGCTGGCGGCGCTTTGCCCATTGCCAATACCGCGTTTAACGCACAAGCAGGCGGTATTCAATTTACAGGCGAGCTAACAGAGCGCCGTAATAACTTTACCGCAGGGTGGTACTTAAACAATATTCGCGGTATTAGCAATGGCCTTGCTGCCGACTCAAACGCATTAAATGCCTTTTTGGATGGCGACACCAATACCGATGGCCGCGTTGATAGCCTCGATACCATGTCACCGTTTTTTATGAATGAAAGCGCGTTTAATGCCGATGTAGCGACCGATACAGGCGGTTATGACTTAACGCATATTGGTGCCATCAGAAGCGGCAGCCCATCGCAAAAGCAATTTGACAGCTGGACTGTCTCTACGCAACGCAGTGGTCGCTTTACTGTCAAACCTGTTGAAGCACCGCAGGCAAGCGCATCACGGTCACCTTACTAACATCGCGATCACCTTATTAAAAAAGCATCAGATAAGGTGAAACCGATATAAAAAATGCTTCGCTTTTGCCTTGGGCCGCAAGACCCAAGGCTTTTTTCTTATCTATTTTCCTTGTTGATTAAGGCGTCAAAACATTAACGTACCATGAGTGCACCTCAAAACGACCATCATCAATTGTGACACGCACATCCACAGTGCTACCAGCAGAAGCTAAACCACCGGGCAACGTATGGCTATTTACATTCGGTACGGGTTCGTCATCAATCATCCATTCGTAGGTAATAATGGCACCGTCACCCGGTCTCGCCTCACCTTCAAATACAATATCTTGAACCATAATAGGAGATTGCTCGTTATCCTGCGGTGCAAATATCAGCCTTTCTATCTCAAACGGAAGGGTCAGCTCATCGATCGGCTCCAGCGCTAAGGTGCTTAAATCTTGCTCGCTAAAATGCCCAAATGAGGTAAAGGCTAGCGCCTGATCAAACATAACACTGCCACTGCCTGAAAACTGATAAAGCATGTCTGGCCCATCAAAGCTATACATATCAAAATCAATTTGCACAAATTCACCTTGCGACTCAAACCCCATACGCCCTTCATAGTAACTGTAAGGTGAGCTGTTATCTTCGATTAATTCAAGCAAATACCCGTATTCAAATAAGAATATATTTGCCTCACCTTCAGGTAAGCTGACTCTCCCTCTGAGGTTCTCTATATCGTTGTATCCACCACTCAAAGACGTCACATCTGTAAAACCATATTCAATCAAACGAGACGAGACACTATCATCGGATGCATGCACAAAAATCGATTTAGCAAACGTTCGCTCCTCTTCTGTATTGCGCCAATCAGCGGTAATGGTGCCTGTTAGAGTTAAGTTAATAAGCGGATTATGGCGGTTATTGGGCACGGCAAAAGCACTGGTATCGACTAACAGTTCATCAAACACAATAACGTAATCGGCGTTATCGCCTCGCACATTTTGATTCAAACCAGCCCGCCCATGAAAAAGCAACTGATCTTCATCACACTGGTTAAACTCAAATGTAAAGGAGGCCAAATCTGTACTGGTTAAAGCTGGTCCAACACGCTGACCTGTAATATCGACAGTCCCCCCTTGGGCGCAATCTAGCGTGACTGTTACTGCCTCTGGAGCAGTAAAAACCGTATTATTAGTCTCGTCTTGGACAATATCCAAAAGAGGCGTCGTCACTGCATTTGTTTCAAAGAAGTATAGGAGATCGTGTACCGTTTCTAAATTAAGGGGGAGTGCTTCGCTGCTACCTATATGTTTATCGCGAGCGAGTTCTGTGTAGTTTTCACGTAGTTCAACGGCAGATTGCTCATGCATAGGGGCCAACATCGGATTTTCTGTTTCTAACGTGACTGGTGGCGTTACGAGTAGTGGAAAAGTAGCTGAAGATGAAGAATCAGATGAACCGCCACATGCGGCAACAAATACAGATGAAAATAAAAGCGAGTAAAAAAGAGGGCGCACGTTAAATCCTTTTGAGGTTGTTTAGAAAGATCTGATTATACCGCCCAAATAACCAAGATGCACAGCTGTATGCCTGTACTCATTTGACACGCCGATTAAACTTTATCCAACACACTCAGCAGCTCGCCGTGGGCACCCTTTAAGTCTTTAAATAACGCGTCTAATGCTAACGATGTGATGTCCGCTGGATCTTTCTTGCAGTACTTTTCTAATGTCTCCGCGCGCGCTGTAATATGTGGAGCACTTAAATTAGAGGATACGCCTTTTAGTGAATGGCAACACTGCGCCACCTCGCTTAAATGATGACGATGAATATGCTCGGCAATCTGTGCTATCAGTTTAGTGCTATCATCTTTGAATAAACGCACTAGGGATTGAACGCGATCTGGGCGGTTATTAACACGCTTTAACAGCGCGCCCTCGTCCCAAATATGATGTGTATGACTGGTTATAGCTGGGGTATCAGAAGGTATGGCAGATACATTTAATAACGATTGCGATGATTCGCTTTTCATATCGGGTAACCATCGGCATAACGCGTCATGCAGCGCATTTGGGTCGACTGGTTTTGAAATATAATCATCCATACCCGCCGCTAAGCAGCGACGCCTATCCCCTTTCATGGCGTTGGCCGTCATGGCAATAATCGGAATAGAGATATGATCCATTCCTGCCTCACCTTTACGTATTTTTTTAGTGGCATCATAACCATCTAAAATAGGCATTTGGCAATCCATTAAAATAGCGCCGTAAGGCGTTTTATTTTTAGTGCTCAGTAGCATGTTAAGGGCTATTTGGCCGTTATCGGCAATATCAGCCTGAATATTAAAATCGCTGAGTAAATCTTTAGCCACCTCTTGGTTCACGCGGTTATCTTCTACCAATAAAACGTATGCGCTTTTCTCTAATATTAGCGGTTGGAAAATTGATTTTTTTTGCACATCATATTTTTCACATGACTTAAGTATGACGTCAAACGTAAATGTGCTGCCTTGCTTAAGTTTACTTTTTACCGATACTTTTCCGTGCATTTTTTCACAAAGCTGTCGGACGATAGACAAGCCTAAACCTGTCCCTCCGTATTCGCGTGTTGTTGAGGCGTCAACTTGTGTGAACACATCAAAAAGAGACTCTAATTTTGACGAATCTATACCAATACCACTGTCTTCAACTTGACCTATCAGGCAGTGCGAGCCATCGTGATGTAACTTTGTTTGTAGTGTAATAGTGACAAAGCCTTGCGCAGTAAATTTAAATGCATTGGCTGCTAAATTTGTTAATATCTGCTTTAGTCTAACGGTGTCGCCAATAAGGTAACGCTGCTGCACTTGATCTGTATTCACAGAAAATAGAATGTTTTTTTCTGCTGCGGTATATTTCATTTCCTCATAGAAATCATGCATGAATTCTATGAGGTTAAAATTGACATTTTCAAACTCCATTTTTCCGGCGTCAATTTTAGAGAAATCTAAAATATCATTAATAATATTCAATAATGAATCGGCGCTTTTTTTAGCGACTTTTATTTTTCTTTGTTGCTCTTGCGTTAAAGTCGTTTTAATCACTGAACGCAACATCCCAATAATACCATTCATGGGCGTTCTTATTTCATGGCTCATGCTAGCTAAAAACTCACTTTTTGTTTTCACTGCTTCATTTGCCTTATCAATAGCACCAAGTAACTCCACCTCCGTTTCTTTTCGCATTTTTCTATCACATACCGAGCTAATGAGCGTTGCTACTGCAGCAATAAATGACTCATCAGACTTATTCCAATTATATCGCTCATGCGTATTTTCAAGGCAAATCACACCAAAAAAACTACCGTCGCCTAAAATAGGGACATCTAACATTGACGTGATATTTAAGCTCTCAACATAATCAGGGATGAACTCTTGCAAGTCTGCATGGAGGTAAACATCGTGTGCCGATATGATTTTTTTATTTTTCAATGCAGAGATATAGTGCGGGTATTTTTGATTGTGTAGTGTCATGCCATGACTCAATTCATCTGAACAGGCATTATAAAGAGAAGCACATTCGATAAGATTATCTTCAGGTTTAAAAAACCAAACCGATACACGGCTCACACCTAATGCTTTGGAGCAAGCCTTAACAATATTTGGCAATGATTTCTCTAAATCACCCACAATAACTTCTGAGGAGACGGTTAATGACTCTAACGTTTGACTGTATCTAAGCGCGCGGAGTTTTATCAGTTGATTTATTTTTCTTTCGTTTATATCTTGAAAAGAGCCAAAAACTCGTACACATTTACCATCAATAATTTCAGCCTGCCCTGTGGATGCAACCCACACATCTTCACCTTGGCGATTAACCAGCTGGCATTCATAGTGCCACGGCTCTCCACTTAGAACACAGGTATTAAATATTTTTTGTATTGTATTTCGGCTTTCTCCTTCTTTATAAAACTTTACTGCCTCAGCCATATTGGGGATATAGTACTTATCTACGCCGTGTATTTCGCGTGTAGTATCTGACCAATAAATAGATTCATTTTCTAAGTCGACTTCCCATGCGCCAATCTTGCCATGCTGGCTCATTTGCTCAAGTAACTTTGTCTTTTTGGATAATTCTAATTGGCTATTTTTTTTGTCGGTAACATCTGTCTCTAGGGCCATAAAGCCTTCAATTTTTCCACTTTCATCAAAAAGTGGGTTGCAATCAATGCCAATCCAATATGGCTCTCCATTTTTTTTATAATTAATAAGCTCAATATTAAAGGGTTGTTGATTTTTTATCGCTGTTGCAATTTTTCCCCGGGCGCTCAGGCTTGTTTCTTTGCCTTGTAAGAAATGGCTGGGTTTTTTGCCCACCACCTCATCAAATGAAAAACCGGTTATACGGGTAAAGCCATCATTGACCCACTGTATATTTTGATCAACATCCGTGATCACAACGCCGTTATCGGTCTCACAGGCAATACGTGATAAAGTCTTTAATTTTTTATCTGTTGCTTCTTGCTCGGTTAAATCGCGCGCGACGGCATAAAGCTTTTTATTAATCGCGTCGGGTGCACAATTCCATTTTAACGCGACATAATTGCCATCTTTACATTTGAAGCGGTTAATAATGCCTCTTACATCAAACCCATAATACAGTTGCGCTAATTGCTGCTGGGCTTCGATTAGATCATCACCATGAACAAAATCAATAATTTTTTGACCAATCAATTCACTTTCACTATACCCAAGGCGGTTTATTAGCGCTTGATTCACACGCTCAAATTCGCCGTGCGCATTTGCTATACACATAAAGTCCAAGCTAACACTAAAAAAATTGGTTAAATCTTGATTCTGATCTTTTTGACTATCACCCATATGAGTAAGCTCAATTTTTTATATGACATAAACCAGCACGTTAAAATAACCTCAAGCCATGTTAATAATCTACCATGACGATCTAATACAACGACTTAAAGGCTATTTTAAGTACTATTTTAGATACTATTTTTTTGCGCATATAATAAATATGACGTTGCTTAGAAAGTGTATGCACCAAAATGTGATTTAGCAAAGCGGCAAGATAACAAGAACGGGCTTAAACCAGAAAGGCATAGAGGAAAAGATAAGTAGAAAGCCACCGCAAGGAGACAAACTGCAATGGCAATATGATGCCTATATAAAAGAGAACAATGACATCATAACAGCTAACTATTTAATGATCTTTTTAACAAAAATCTTTGAGTTGCGGTGTAAGTTGTATAACTTTTGTCTTTTTAATGGCAGTAAATCAAGGTGGCTCTCAATAAATCCCCGTTCTAAAAACCAGTGTGCCGTTTGCGTTGTAAGAACAAAGATAGTTTTGATGTTTTTATTGGCGGCATGTTTTTCAAGATGACTTAATAGCTTGGCTGCTCGACCACCACGTCTATAATCAGCATGAATCGCGACACAGGCAACCTCTGCCAATGATGAATCATCTAGTGGGTAGAGCGCTGCGCAACCAATCACTAAATTGTCTTTTTCCATAATGGTGAAGCAGTCGATCTCGGTTTCTAATCGCTCTCGCGAACGCTTTACCAGTACACCGGCCTGCTCAAGCGGGGTGATAAGATCAACTATGCCTAAAACATCTTCAATTTTTGCGCGACGAATGGTCTCGTAGCTATCGCGATATACCATGGTGCCTGCGCCATCGCGAGTAAATAACTCTTTAAGTACCGAACCGTCTTCGGTGGCGGATACTACATGCCCGCGTGTAACGCCACCGTCGCATGCCTGATAGCAAGCACGCAAGGCAAAGTAAGTATTGGAGTCATTTGTGGGTAAATGCTTTAACAAAAACTTTTCGCATTTTAAGAGTGTTAACTCTCTAAAGCGGCTGCCATTTGCATCGTAAATGGGGCCATCATCGTTGTAGGCAATGAGTTTATCCGCTTGTAATGCCACGGCAACAGCAATGGCCACTTCATCAAAACTGACATTAAACGTCTCGCCTGTAAACGAGTAACCCAGCGGCGATAACAAAGTAATGGTGTTATCTCGAATATGCTCACGTAGACCATCGGTATCGATACCACGCACCTTACCGGTTAGTTGATGATCAACACCATCAATCACACCTTTGGGCATGGCGGTCACAAAGTTACCCCCACGAACACGAATTTTACTGCCGTGCATAGGTGAGTTAGGCAAACCCGACGATAAACTCGACTCTAAAACAAAACGTGTTTGCCCAATCGCACTGAGCACGCAGGGCAAGTGCGCGCGGTCGGTAATACGTACGCCTTTGTGGTAATTGGGCTGAACACCGTCTTTGGCGAGTTCATCTACAATTTGTGTACGTGCACCATGCACCACCACCAAATGAATACCCAAGCTATTAAGCAGTGCTATATCGCTAATAATGCCATGCAGCATGGGCTGAGCGATACAATCACCGGGGAGCATAATGACAAAGGTTTTACCCCTATGGGCATTAATATAAGGTGATGATTGCCTAAAAAGCGCCACAAACTGATCGGCAGATTGAATATCTATGTTGGGAGTATCGCTCACGATGTGTCCTATTGTTTTTACGTTGGGCGTATTTTGAACCGCCGTATTGATACCTTAATCAAATCGTGGCGTTTTGGCTACCTTGGTCGTTTAATTATCACAACCACTTTTAACATCCCTCTATGACACGCATAAGTAATAAGCAAAAAAAACCCCGCATAAGCGGGGTTTTTTATACAAAAAGCATGACTCAATATTACTTTGAGTTTTTAGCGCGCTTACGTTCGTTTTCGGTTAATAACTTTTTACGAATACGTAAGTGGCTTGGCGTCACTTCTACTAGCTCGTCGTCGTCAATAAACTCTAGCGCTTGCTCAAGTGTCATGCGGATAGGCGGCGTGAGCGTTAATGCTTCATCTGTACCTGATGCACGGATGTTGTTTAACTGCTTGCCTTTTGTTGGGTTAACGATCAAGTCGTTATCACGCGAGTGAATACCAATCACTTGGCCTTCGTATACTTCTTCAGCGTGACCCAAAAATAGACGACCACGGTCTTGCAGGTTAAACAGGCCATAAGCTAATGTTTTACCTTTAATGATACTGACTAATACACCGTTTTGACGCTTGCCTACATCACCCATTTTAACTGGGCCGTAGTGATCAAAAATACTGGTCATGATGCCAGAGCCAGAAGTCAGCGTAAGGAACAAACCTCTAAAGCCAATTAAACCACGTGAAGGCGCAATAAACTGTAAACGTGTACGGCCTTTACCATCGGGTTCCATGTTGGTTAGCTCGGCTTTACGTAAACCTAGCTCTTCCATGATAGAACCTTGGTGCTCGTCTTCAACATCGATAACCACTTGCTCGAACGGCTCTTGAATTTCACCGTCGATTTCGCGCTGTATCACTTCTGGGCGCGATACGCCAATTTCGAAGCCTTCACGACGCATGGTTTCAATCAGTACTGATAAATGCAATTCACCACGGCCAGATACCACAAATTTATCAGCCGTATCGCCTTGCTCTACACGTAGCGCCACGTTATGGATAAGCTCTTGGTCTAAACGCTCACGGATATTACGCGATGTCACGTATTTACCATCAAGGCCAGCAAACGGCGAATCGTTTACTTGGAATGTCATGCTTACAGTCGGCTCATCCACCGTTAATAAAGGAAGCGCTTCAGCTTTTTCAAGATCACAAATCGTGTCCGAAATACTGAGCTTATCAACACCCGTAATACACACAATATCACCCGCATGGGCTTGGTCTGTGTCAACACGCTCTAGGCCATGGTAGCCCATAACATTCAAGACTTTGGCTTTACGCTCGTTGCCTTCTTTATCTAATACCAACACTTGCTGGTTAGGTTTGATGCTACCGCGTGTAATACGGCCCACACCAATAACGCCAACATAGCTGTTGTAATCTAGGGCAGAGATTTGCATTTGTAGTGGGCCATCAAGATCAACTGCAGGTGCAGGCACGCTTTTAGTGATCATTTCAAATAATGGCTGCATATCGTCGGCAAGGGCATCTGGCTCATTACCCGCCACACCGTTAAGTGCCGATGCATAAATAATCGGAAAGTCTAGCTGCTCATCGGTTGCGCCTAAGCGATCAAACAGGTCGAATACTTGGTCGATCACCCAGTCAGGACGTGCGCCCGGACGGTCAACTTTGTTCACAACAAGAATCGGGCATAAGCCACGTTCAAAGGCTTTACTCGTCACAAAACGCGTTTGTGGCATGGGGCCGTCTACGGCATCAACCAATAATAGTACGCTGTCTACCATAGATAGAACACGCTCTACTTCACCACCAAAATCGGCGTGACCTGGGGTATCGACGATGTTAATGCGGTAGTCGTTCCAGCGGATGGCTGTGTTTTTCGCCAAGATGGTAATACCGCGCTCTTTTTCTTGATCGTTTGAATCCATGACGCGTTCAGTACCTTGGCTTTTGCGGCCAAGTGTGCCTGATTGATCAAGCAGTTTATCAACCAGTGTTGTTTTACCGTGGTCAACGTGGGCAATGATTGCGATGTTACGCAGTTTTGAAATATCGGGTTGGGACACAGGATCCGCCTTTTTAGGATAGTTGCTTAAAACGCGGCATTATAGAGGCTAGCGGTTAGAAACGATAGCGGCTTTTTTAACCAAGATCATAAATATGGCGCTTTTATCTATTTTGGCCACTTAATTGAGTCAAAACGGCGCTTAGGCACAAGCGAACCATCCTCTTCGACGCGCTGCAAGACGATCATCTCAGATACGTCGCCACTGGATGCGCGCACAAAGCAATTCACATAATGCGGCATAATCTTTTTTTTCTCACGGAGATCAAGATGGTAAAAAAGCTTATAACGAAAATGCGTTTCGTCAAAGTGACTAGAGTGGCTATCTATATGTAACTTGACAATATCACGGTTAAAATCATCGCTAATTCTTTTTTCACAAGTCAATGCTGCATCTGTGAACGTAATATTTTGATGCAACGCATCAGATGTTTTCGTAGCAGGCGTCATTACCCAAAGGGTAATAGCGACAGAAGTAGCCACAACAAAAAGAGCCGACAGAATAACAATAAACTGTATTTTCTTAGACTCAGTTGCCATACAAAACCCTCATTGATGAATAGGTAGATACGCTTATCTTATTTTTTAAACACACCTACTCCAGTATAGCCTTGTTTATGTAAGTGTTTGGCATGAAGAGCACTGATTACACCCTTTGCGCAATATAAATAAGCTTCGCTGGCACATATCGACGTCAAGGTTTGCACACTAATATCATAAAACGGTAAGCACACAACATCGACACCGTTAATATTTAATGGGTTGAGTTCTCGCTCTGACGGATGACGAATATCAACCACCGTTGCATTAGCCGGCAAGGAATGAAGTGTCATGGTGGTGATGTCTGTTTTTTGCCGATCTTCAGTATAAGTATCCATCAACTTGTCGATCATACGCACCGACGCCGACGCCATAGCCTGCTCAAACACGGATGCATCTAGCGCCGCTTCTGCCTCTTCCACTTTATTTAGTGCTACTTTAGCCGAAGGCTTAACCGAAATAGCGCCGCAGTACTCGGGGACTTTTTCACAAAATTGATCGGCTCCGATGTTGCGAGCAACGTCGATAATATCGCCCTTATCGAATGTAATGAGTGGGCGTAAAACTAAGGTTTCAATCGCACGGTCAATAGCGGCTAGGTTAGGCAATGTTTGACTGGATACTTGCGCAATAGCCTCACCCGTAACAATGGCTTCTATATTGGCTTTTTGGCATACTTGCTCTGCCGCACGCAGCATGGCACGTTTAAGCACCACACCCATAAGTGCAGGCGGAACATGCTCAACTATATGGTTAACCACTTGCTCAAACGGTACGGTAATAAAACGCACCTTGTGGCTAGCGCCATAACGCTGCCATAAATAAAAGGCAATTTCTTTCACGGCAAGCTCGTGCTCACTGCCGCCTAAATTAAAAAAGCAATAATGTGTACGTAATCCACGCTTAATCATTTGAAAGCTGGCAACGGTTGAATCAAAGCCACCCGAAATAAGCGATAAAACGTCTTCTTGTGAACCAACAGGATATCCACCCAACCCTTGGAACTGCGATTTTACCAGATACAATGCATCGTCATTAATTTCGAGTTTAAGTGTGACGTCAGGCTGCTTTAAATTAACGCCGCCATTAGGAAAGCCATTAAATAACTTGGCACCAATAAAGGACTCGACATCACTGGAAGTAAACTCATGATTTCCCAACCTACGAACACGCACACAAAATGTGCTTTGTGTAATTTGCGCACCAAAACTATCACGCACATGATCATAAATATCATCAAGAGAACTGAAACGCACCAACTCAACTTCTGAAAAATGCGCAATACCAGGGATGCTCGCCAACAAAGCAACCATTTGATCTGTCGTTTTTTGAATATCACCCGCCGTGAGTGCGGCCTTTCGCTCGGGATCTAAACGTTCGAGCACCGACAACTCTAATCGATCCCATTGCGAGCGGACTCGTGCACTACTATCTACTTTTTTAGCTAGCGCACGCACATTATCAGACAATAATTTTGTCCAACGTTTTCTTACTGGTGCACTTTTTATGGCTAACTCGGATGACAACCGTAAAACAAATCTCATAAACCCACCAAAAACCCAAAACAGTGCATAAAAAAATTAACGCACCAAAACAAACCATCGCGATACAGCGATGACACCTAAATTAATACCTAAACCATATAGAATGGGGCGTCAACGTGCATTAGTTCATGCGTCATACAAAAACATATTATGGCATATATCTTGCGATACCTTGAGCCGATCTTGCGTCTTTACTGAATTTCTATAATATGACGATGCCTTAGCAAGCCTGAGGCTTGCAAATTATCAAAAAGCATTAACGACTTACTTAATACAGCCTATAAAAACCCGTTAAAGGTGGCCTAGGTTCTAACTTAAATTGGCACGTGCCATGTCCAATGGAGATATCCACATGACAGATACAACTCTTAATCTTATTAAAGATAACGAAGCCCGCTGGGTTGACTTACGCTTTACCGATACAAAAGGTAAAGAACAACACGTAACGATTCCTGCTTCAGAAGTAAACGACAGCTTCTTCGAAGACGGCAAAATGTTTGATGGATCATCTATCGCTGGCTGGAAAGGTATTGACGAATCAGACATGATTCTTATGCCAGACGACTCTAGCAGCTTAATTGACCCGTTCACCGACGAAGTCACCGTTATTGTACGCTGTAACATTGTGGAGCCATTAACTGGACAAGGTTACGAGCGCGACCCTCGCTCTATTGCTAGCCGTGCAGAAGAATACCTACAATCTACTGGTCTTGGCGATGCAGCATTTTTTGGCCCAGAGCCAGAGTTTTTTGTATTTGACGACGTTAAATGGGCGACTGACATCAGCGGCTCATTCTACAAAATCAACTCTGAAGAAGCCGCTTGGTCTTCTGATAAATCATTCCCTGAAGGCAACATGGGTCACCGTCCTGGCGTTAAAGGCGGCTACTTCCCAGTACCTCCAGTCGACTCACTACATGATATCCGCGGCGCAATGTGTAATGCCATGGAGCAAATGGGCTTAGAAATCGAAGTTCATCACCATGAAGTAGGTACAGCTGGTCAGTGTGAAATCGGTGTTGGTGCAAACACGCTGGTTAAGAAAGCCGATGAAGTACAAGTACTTAAGTACTGTGTGCATAACGTTGCTCACGCATACGGTAAAACAGCGACATTTATGCCTAAGCCATTAGTAGGCGATAACGGTTCTGGTATGCACGTTCAACAATCGTTTGTTAAAGACGGCAAAAACCAATTTGCTGGCGACGTTTATGCTGGCCTAAGTGAAACTGCCCTGTTCTATGTTGGCGGTATTATTAAACACGCTAAAGCCCTTAACGCATTTTGTAACGCATCAACTAACTCTTACAAGCGTTTAGTTCCTGGTTATGAAGCGCCTGTTATCTTGGCTTACTCAGCACGCAACCGTTCTGCGTCTATCCGTATTCCGTTTGTTTCATCAGAAAAAGGTAAGCGTATCGAAACTCGCTTCCCTGACTGTACAGCCAACCCATACCTAGCGTTTTCTGCTCTACTTATGGCCGGCCTTGACGGTGTTAAAAACAAGATTCACCCTGGCGACCCAGCAGATAAAGATTTATATGACCTGCCTGCTGAAGAACTTTCACAGTACCCAACGGTATGTAGCTCACTTGAAGAAGCGCTTGATTCTTTAGACGCTGACCGTGACTTCTTGAAAGAAGGCGGTGTATTCACCGACGACACTATTGACGCTTACATCGAACTTAAGCGTGAAGAAGTTGAGAAAATCAACATGACAACTCACCCAGTTGAGTTTGAATTGTATTACTCTGTATAAGTCTTAACGCTTAATAGATACACAACCCGCGCTTGTCGCGGGTTTTTTTTACCTTAAAATTGATCAAAGCATAAGGGTTACAGACCAAGCACTACCTGCACAAAAAAAGAAGAACCACCATGAAGAAGCAATCAAGCGCACCAAATAAGGTCAACTCAATCTAAAAACCCTTAAAGTCAGCTTTTGTATAATGCATTACCATCAACAACAAAATAGACATATGCACTATTAAGAACCAAACTCACAACAAACAGGCCAAAAAAAGCACAGAGAATGCAAAAAACCGCAACAGTCAATTAAAAATATTATTTTTTGCACCATAAGGGTTAACTTGGTTTGGATCTTGCTCGTTTCTAGCAAAACATCAGGAATCACCATGGTAGAGCACGCAAACTTTAAGCAAATACTCGACAGTTTATCGACTGCAATCATTGTGCTCGACTATAACTTGAGCGTAGCGTATATCAATGTAGCTGGCGAGACGTTGATTGGCGTCAGCAACTCACAGGTTGAAGGCGACAATATTGAACTGTGCTTTACCGAAGCGGATAGCGAAGCCAATGTATTTAAACATGCGTTGCTGGAAAACCGATACTTCACCAAACGTAAAGCGCAATGGGTGTTACACAATGCAACCACCATCAATGTTGACTACACGGTTACACCGAACCCTGAAGCCGAGAAGATCATTATTGAAGTGCAGCCTCTCGACAGAATGATTCGTATTACACGCGAAGAAGCGATGATATCGTCACAAGAAACATCACGAAACCTCATACGCAGCATGGCACACGAGATAAAAAATCCGCTTGGCGGCATTCGCGGCGCGGCTCAGCTGCTGTCACGTGAATTTGAAAACGACACCGACTTAAGTGAATTCACTCAAGTTATTATTGACGAGACCGATAGGCTACGAAACCTAGTCGATCGAATGCTGGGGCCACGCACACCGCCAAAACGTGAAAAAACCAACCCACATGAAGTACTTGAGCGCGGCATCAGCCTGATTAAAGCGCAAACACACAACAGTATTACTATACGACGCGACTACGACCCCAGTATACCCGATGTATGCGGCGACAAAGAGCAGCTCATCCAAGCTATTCTCAATATCATGAGCAATGCCGTGCAAGCTCTAACTGAAGCTACCCACACAATAAAAGACCCCAACATTACGATACAAACCCGTGTATTTAGGCGTTTTACAATTGGACGCATTCATCACCCTCTCGCCGTTTGCATGGCCATCACAGACAACGGGCCTGGTATTAATAAAAAACTGTTAGACGATATATTTTTCCCTATGATTACTGGCCGTGCAGAAGGTACAGGATTAGGACTCTCCATTTCTCAGAACTTAATAGCCCAACACGAAGGCTTAATTGAGTGCGAAAGTGAACCCGGCAAAACCACTTTTGCCATCTATTTACCACTGGATACAGATTATGCGTAAACCCAATTTAGTATGGATAATTGACGACGACAAGTCGATACGCTGGGTACTAGAAAAAGCCCTCCAGCAAGCCAACATTGAAACCATGACATTTGAATCGGGTGACGCCGCACTGGCAGCACTGTCCAATTCAAAACCCGACGCGGTCATCAGTGATGTCAGAATGCCGGGCATTGACGGGCTGACCCTGCTAACACGCCTACATGATGACCTACCTGATCTACCCGTCATTATCATGACCGCGCATTCAGATTTAGACAGCGCCGTTTCAGCTTATCAAGGTGGTGCATTTGAATATTTACCCAAACCCTTTGATGTTGACGAGGCAGTAGCCGTTACACAGCGGGCGCTGGCACACGCAGCCGAAAAGATGGCCGTTAGCCAACCACAAGAAGAAGCCCCCGTTCAAAACACCGAAATTATCGGTGAAGCACCCGCCATGCAGGAAGTGTTTCGCGCTATTGGTCGTTTATCGCAATCCAATATTACCGTCCTCATTAACGGTGAATCAGGCACGGGTAAAGAACTTGTCGCGCACGCACTGCACAAGCACAGCCCCCGTAGAGATGAGAAGTTTATTGCACTTAACATGGCCGCTATTCCAAAAGACTTGATTGAATCCGAGTTATTTGGGCATGAAAAAGGCGCATTTACCGGTGCGGGCGGCCAACGTCAAGGACGCTTCCAGCAAGCCGATGGCGGGACGCTATTTTTAGACGAAATTGGTGATATGCCCGCCGAAACACAAACACGCCTTTTGCGCGTACTCGCCGACGGTGAATTTTACCGTGTAGGTGGCCATACGCCAGTCAAAGTCGATGTACGGATTATTGCTGCAACCCATCAAAACCTTGAAACACTCGTAGAAGAAAACCGCTTTAGAGAAGATCTCTTTCACCGTCTAAACGTTATCCGCGTACACCTACCTAAACTGTCTGATAGGCGCGAAGACATCCCCAAGCTTGCGCAATTCTTTTTACACAAAGCAGCAGAAGAACTTGGTGTTGAAACAAAAACACTGACAGCAGATACCGATGAATACTTAAGCAACCTCTCTTGGCCCGGTAATGTGCGACAATTGCAAAACACCTGCCGCTGGATAACCGTTATGGCGTCAGGTAGAGAAGTGCATGTAGCTGACTTACCGCCTGAACTAGTCGAAACAAAAGCCGTTGAAACGCCAACGGGTGACTGGGAGAAAGCCTTAAGACACTGGGCCGACCAAGCCTTGGCCTGCGGTCAAAAAGAGATTCTTGCCGATGCCGTACCCACCTTTGAGCGCGCGCTAATAGAGACGGCTCTCAAGCATACCGCAGGGCGAAAACGTGATGCTGCACTGCTGCTTGGCTGGGGGCGCAACACGCTTACACGCAAACTAAAAGAGCTTAACATGCTCAGCGAAGAAACAGCAGACGAAGACGCCTAATCCTCTGAGCACCCATCCAAAGCTATACGGCAAGTCATGATCTGACTTGCCGTTCTTTACTCGGCTCCACCCCTTGAAATCCCCTATTTTAAGCGCATGTATAATGTGCAACCTAAGTCAGCACGCAATACACAGCAAGCCAAAACAATGGATAAATAACGCTGAGTAGCCTGCAACCCATACCTAATAAATACAACGAGAATCAGCATGACGACAAATACGGTTTTAGATACCATTGGTAATACACCCCATATTAAAATGCAGCGCCTCTTTGGTGACAGCCAGGTATGGATTAAAAGCGAACGCTCCAACCCTGGCGGGTCCATCAAAGACCGCATTGCTTTAGCCATGATTGAAGCGGCAGAAAAAAGCGGCGAACTTAAAGCGGGTTCAACCATCATCGAGCCCACGTCGGGCAATACAGGTGTTGGCTTGGCGATGGTCGCGGCGGTAAAAGGCTATAAGCTCATTTTGGTCATGCCAGAAAGCATGTCTATAGAACGCAGACGATTGATGCTTGCTTATGGCGCAACATTTGCGCTTACACCTAAAGAAAAAGGCATGAATGGCGCAATCGCAAAAGCCAAAGAACTCATTGAAACAACCCCAAAGAGCTGGATGCCACAACAGTTTGAAAACCCCGCCAATATTGACGTACATGTTAAAACGACAGCACAAGAAATATTAAATGACTTTCCTGATGGACTAGACGCTATCGTAACGGGCGTAGGGACTGGCGGGCATTTAACAGGTTGCGCGCAGGTATTAAAAAAAGCATGGCCAAACCTGAAAGTCTTTGCCGTTGAGCCTGAAGCCTCGCCTGTTATATCAGGCGGCGACCCTAGCCCGCACCCCATTCAAGGTATTGGGGCTGGTTTTGTGCCTGCTAATTTACACACCGATTTATTAGATGGCGTTATTCAAATAGATGCCGAAGACGCAAAAGATTTTGCAAGAGAAAGCGCACGCAAAGAAGGTTTATTGGTGGGTATTTCATCGGGAGCCACGCTCGCAGCTATCCAGAAAATACAAAAAGATTTACCTAGCGATGCGAAAATCCTAGGCTTTAACTACGATACAGGCGAAAGGTACTTATCGATTGACGGTTTTTTACCGACCGAATAAACAAAAAAGCAGCGCTACAATGGCGCTGCTTTTTACGGAAAGTGATATCGGCTTACCACACTTATCTTCTGGTTTTTGCCTTTAAGCTTTAGGGCGTTGTACGACACCTATGATAACAAGCCCTACCAGCCACAAAAATCTCTATCAACACGCTCAAACACTTTCTCACCTTTACGGTACATTTTTACGCGATAACATGAAAGTCGGTCGTTATGATCACGCCTTAATTCATAGTTTGGTGCGTAGGTTTTAGAGCCTGAATGATGACCGCGCGGCGTATACTGATTGCGATGACGGCTATTTCCTCGATCATGATGGCGGTTATCACGGCCATGATGATGAGGCGTGTGATAATCATGACGATGAGTATCTCTGTAGCCTCGATAACCCGTGTAGTTTTTATCACGATAGTTATGGCGTCTATTACCATAACGCGAATCACGGCGGTTATCGTGATAACTCTGACGGCTATTATGCCCACGATAATCATCGCTTCTTGACGAATAAGATGAACGAGTGTCTCGCGAACTACCAGCCAAAGCCGTACCAATAAGTACACCCCCAATGAGTGCGCCAATTTTTTCACGTTTATGACGGCTGGATGATTTATGACGTTTCGCATTGTTCTTAAGGTAGCGCTTACCATTATAGCGATGAGATACATCACTATATTTAGCATGTTTAGCACTGGTTAATGCGTAATTACTTGCCTCTACCGAACTTAAAAAAAATAAACTGCAAATACCGATTGTCGTAATTATTATTGCTTTTGTTTGAGTTTGCATGATTGCCTCGTTCTTTTATGACTACATGACAATATTACAACGTTACGACTGAATTATTTATGAACAAGTCGGCAATTATTCACACAGCACATATACTTTTTATACATAAAAAAGCCGCCACGGGCAACCACGGCGGCTTTTTAGTCACGACTAAGACAGCTAAGCGCAACAATGTGAATACTAGTTTTTAGTCTCTGTTTTGGCTTGCTCCATGGCTTGAGCATAAAGCGCTTCAAAATTCATGTGAGGCAGCGATACAGGGGCAAAGCCACCACGTGTCGCCATATTATCAATAGCTTCACGGGCATAAGGAAATAAAATCTGAGGGCACATAGTCGACAGCAAATGCTGTAGTTGTGATTCCTCTAGGCCAGACACCTCAAATAAACCAGCTTGCTGTACTTCAGCTAGGAAAGCCACCTTGTCTTCATCCATCTTGATCGTCACAGTAATATTTAAAATGACTTCGTAATGTGTGTCGTTAACCTTATTTACTTTAGAGCCAACATCCTGACCAACATGTGGCTGGCCGGGCAGCGAAAACGCCGCTAAACCCGCAGGGACTTCAAAAGACATATCGCGCACGTAAACACGCTTGATACTAAAAATAGGGCCAGAAGCCTGTTCTACTGCGCCTTCTTGGGCAGCAGGTTGACTTGAATGCTCGTCAGCCATGTTAAATCCTTAAGTTAACCAAATAAAATAATCGGTGCTATTAACACCATTAAAAAAGACAACACAATTAAAATAAAACTTAAAGAGCTTCCAACATGGAGTCTAATTTTTTAAGCCCATCTAATTGAAATAGATCGTCACAACCACCTACATATTTATCACCAACCCAGATCTGAGGCACTGTAGGGCTACCCGTCTTAGACTTGAGCTCTGAGCGCATCTTGGGATTGCCATCAGTATAGATAATTTTTAGCTTATCTGTTTTTCCTTTTAAAAGACGCTGGGCACGCATACAATAGCCGCATAACTTTGATGCATACATCACCACCTGCTTAGAGTCTGTCTTGATCGCCATAATAACCTCTTTATATTAGAATTAGCCTGAGACAACTTTTTTCCCAAAGGTTCCCTACGCTTTAATCACAGGTAAACTTTGGCCAGTCCACTCAGCCATGCCACCGGACATTTTTGCACTCTGAAAGCCATTTTCAGTTAACGCCTTAGCCGCATTACCAGCGTGCTGCCCCATCTTATCAACCACTATAATGGTCTTAGTTTTATGTTTTTCAAGCACAGCGATGCTATCAATGATTTTTGTATGAGGAATATGTATCGCGTCGGTAATATGACCAGCGGCAAATTCTTTGCGCTCACGGACATCAACAATGACCGCCTCACCTTGATTTACCAAACGCGTTGTTTCATGTAAATTGAGTGATTTAGCCCCTTTTTTATTTTCTGTAAAAACAAGCACAACAACCAATACCAATAAGAGTGCAATAAGCATCCACTCTTGAGAAATAAATACCGAAAAATCCACAATATATACCTTTATAATCCAGCTCAATAGAAGCGCAAGAGTATACACCAAAGCGTTTAAACGGGCAGCACACAAACCGGAACACATAACACACAGGCATAGAGAAAAAATATAAATCAGCGTAAAATAACGTTAGTCATTTTTATATTTCGCCCTTTAGCGACATACACACATTAGGACATTCTATGAGCAACCCAAAAAAACCACTCGCACTGATTATTATTGATGGTTTTGGTTCATCACCATCAGGTAAATACAATGCGATTGAAGCAGCGAACGCACCTGTTTGGAAATCACTTTGGAATAAAGCGCCATCAACACTCGTTGCCACATCAGGCATGGCTGTAGGCTTACCAGAAGGTCAAATGGGTAATTCTGAGGTAGGCCATATGACGCTGGGCGCTGGGCGCGTTGTTTACCAAAACTTTACACGCATTAATAAAGCCATTAGCGACGGTGACTTTTTCACCAACCCTGTTTATACCAAGGCCGTTGATAATGCTAAAAATGCCGGAAAAGCCGTGCATGTTATTGGCTTACTTTCTAGTGGTGGCGTACATAGCCACGAAGACCACATGCTTGCCATGATGAAACTCGCTGTAGAGCGTGGCGCAAAAGAGGTATATTTACACGCTATGCTAGACGGCCGCGATACCCCACCACGCAGCGCAGAAGCCGTTTTAGCAAAAACAGAACAAGCACTAAGTGAGCTAAAAGGCGGTAAGATAGCCAGCGTTATTGGTCGCTTCTTTGCCCTTGACCGCGATAACCGCTGGGACCGCGTGCAGCAATCTTATGATCTAATGACAGCAGGTAAAGCCGATTTTGCCTATGCATCAGCTCAAGAAGCATTAGACGCCGCCTACGCGCGCGACGAAAATGATGAGTTTGTTCAAGCCAGCGCTATTTTAAACGACGAAGGCAAAGTCACAGAGATCAACGACGGTGATGCGGTTATTTTTATGAATTTTCGCCCCGACCGCGCACGCCAAATTACCAGCGCATTTGTCGACAAAGATTTCGACGGTTTTAAACGTGATAAAACGCCCGCCCTTTCTGATTTCGTCATGACGACAGAATACGCAGCACGTTTACCTGCTAGCTGTGCCTACCCGCCTGAAGAGCTGGTCAATTCATTTGGTGATGTACTATCGCAACAAAATAAAAAGCAACTCCGTATTGCTGAAACTGAAAAATATGCACATGTAACCTTTTTCTTTAGCGGTGGGCAAGAGGAGCTTTATGACGGCGAAGAGCGCATCCTTATTCCGTCACCCGATGTCACCACATACGATCAAAAACCAGAGATGAGCGCAGCAGAGGTGACCGATAAACTGGTCGACGCCATAAAAAAAGGTCAATTTGATGCTATTATTTGTAATTACGCTAATTGCGATCAAGTTGGGCACACTGGTAATTTTGATGCATCGGTTAAAGCAGTAGAAGCTGTCGACGCTTGTTTAGCACGCGTTTTAGCTGCATTAAAAGAAGTAGGCGGGGAAGCATTAATTACAGCCGATCACGGTAATGTGGAACAAATGTTTGATGACGTGTCTAATCAACCACACACGCAGCATACGACATTTCCAGTACCGTTGGTATATGTCGGTGATCGCAACTTAACCTTAGACAATGATGGCAGCCTCGCTGATATAGCCCCCACTATGTTAGCGCTTATGGATATAGCGCAGCCAACACAAATGAATGGTAGAAACCTTGCAAAGCTCTAACAGCCAAATACTTATGCGCATTGACCTCTTTAAGCAGGCTAAACGCCTGCTTAAAGGTGGTCTTTTAATTACTGTATTCTGTATTGCTAGCGTTGATGCATTCAGCCAAGCAAATACAAGTATCAATAGAGATAAGCTTGATAAAATAAAAGCAAATATAGCGCAATTAAAGAAAGAGTTATCAAAAACACGCACCACCCGTGACGACATCAAACAAAACATCGAAAAAACCGAAAAAAACATCATCAAGTTAAAACAAAAAGCCGACAGCCTCAAAAAGCAAATTAATAGCGGCGAGCAAACACTTAAAACACTCAATAAAGAAAGCGCCACTCTTAGTATTAAAAAAAAAGCACAGCAACACCAAGTTAGCCAGCATATCCAAGCAGCCTATCGCTCAGGTGCTAAAACCACGATTGCCGCATTACTCAACCAAGAAGACCCCGCACAAGTATCGCGCAACATGCATTATTATCGGTATGTCGTTCGTGCTCGCAAGGCAAAAATAGAGTCATTTAACGATACCCTAGCGCAGCTAAAAGAAGTTGAGGCACAACGGCTAACCCAGACGAAACATCTAAAAGAAAATCATAAAAAACTCATTTCACAGCATAAAGAACTGCGCAGCAAACAAAAAAACCGCTCCACAACAATCGCCAAACTAGAAAGTCTACTCAGTAATAACACGCAAGAATTGAGTAGTTTAGAGACTAACCAGAAGACACTACTCAAGCTATTGAATCAAGTTGCCAATATTCTAAGCCCAACTGATCTCACCAATAACACTCAAAAATTCTCGTTACTTAAAGGTAAACTGCCCTGGCCAACTAACGGGCGCGTTAAGCATAAGTACGGGAGTTGGCGCATGGCTAAAAATATAAAATGGCAAGGCATGCTCATTAGCGCCAATATTGGGGAGGCCGTTCGCTCGGTGCATCACGGGCGTGTAGTATTTGCCGATTACTTAAGAGGCCACGGCTTGCTAATTATTGTCGACCATGGTGCCGGATACCTTTCACTTTACGCGCACAATGATTCGTTGTATAAATCACTTGGTGATTGGGTAGAAGCCAACGAAATCATTTCACATGTTGGCAATACTGGCGGACAAAAGTATGCCGGCTTATATTTTGAACTGCGCTATAAAGGCAAACCCCAAAACCCATTAAGGTGGCTGCGTCCAGCGTAGACGTCACTGCAACAATATTATTACCAACCTGCCATATGTGCCTACTTGGAGCCAACATTGCTTTCCTTATTAAAACATTTACCTCAAAGCCTAATAAAAATTAGTGCTGTCACAACATTTTTTAGCGCAGCTTGCATGAGCCATGCACAAACAAGCCATACAGAATTATCTTCTGAACAAGCCACACCTAAACCACCTGAAACAATCAGTGTTTTACCGCTAGAAGACTTACGTGTTTTTACTCGCGCATTTGAGCTGATCCGCACCTCCTATATTGATGAGATTGACGACCGCACATTGCTTGAATATGCCATTAAAGGCATGCTAGATGAGCTTGATCCGCACTCCTCCTACCTAAACAAAAACTCTTATGACGATTTAAAAAAACTCACAAGCGGTGAGTTTGGCGGCCTAGGTGTTGAAATAGGCACACAAAACGGTTTTATAAAAATCATTTCACCTATTGATGATACCCCAGCACAAAAAGCGGGTATTAAAGCGGGCGACCTTGTGATTAAAATTGATGGCTCGCCGATTAAAAACAATAACATTGGTAAAGCCATAGAGAAAATGCGCGGTGATGTAGGCACTAAAATCACACTGACCATTACCCGTGAAGGCGTAAAAAACCCATTTGATGTCGATATTGTGCGCGATATTATCAAAGTGCGCAGCGTACGCTCCGACGTTATAGATCAACACTTTGGTTATTTTCGTATTTCACAATTTCAGGTTAATACAGGTAAAGATCTAAAGAATGAAATAGAAAAAATACGTGCCATCAATACCGATTTACACGGCGTCATTTTAGACTTACGCAACAACCCCGGTGGCGTACTGATGGCTTCGATTGAAGTAGCTGATGTATTTATTAATGAAGATCTTATTGTTTATACAGAAGGCCGTATCAAAGAGGCCAATAATCAATTTTTCGCAACGCCTGGCGAACAGTTTTCAGGTATTCCTATTGTCGTACTTATTAATGGCGGGTCAGCATCAGCGTCAGAGATTGTGGCAGGGGCATTACAAGACCATAAGCGAGCGATTATTTTAGGTGAACAGAGCTTTGGTAAAGGCTCGGTGCAAAAATCAATTGAAATCACCCCTGAGCGAGCGATTAAAATAACCACATCTCGTTATTTCACCCCCCTTGGCCGCTCAATACAGGCCGAAGGCATACAGCCAGATATAGTGGTTGAGCCGGCACAAATTATTCCGTTAGAAGTACAAAAACGTATTACTGAAGCCGATTTAAGTGGTCACCTCACCAACAATAAAACATCAGGTAATGATTCATCGCTTCAAACTATTATCGAAAACAATGCGACGCTACAGCGAGATAACCAGCTATATGAGGCAGTTAATATTTTGCGAGGATTACATTTATATAACCGCTCTCATCAAGCTCACACTCAACACTAAATTGTCATCCAACACAGCCGCTTAGTGAGTCACTAAGCGGGATCGGCTAATAGCATGCAAACACACTCCGCCCCATTTTTCATACGCTCATTGTGCGTGATCCTATCTATTGTGAGCCTGTATTTGGGCTATTTAGTGTATCTGGATACCCAAAAAAGCTTGCTTAACACCTCACCACAACCTACAGAAGTCAATCATTCACACTCGAATATCACTCAAACGTTACATCTACCCCACAGTAGTCCCCCGCCACTGGAACCCGCGCCGGAATTAGCACAAGAATCAGAGAAAAGCGCCGAACCAGACACAGAGACAAAAAGCACAATTACAAGCAAGCCGCCAAACGACCCGCAAGCTATTGAACCCTATAACCACACATTGCCCCCAATAAACACACACAAAAAAGAAAGCACCAAACCTAGAATAGCGATCATTATCGACGATATTGGCTATGGCCAAACGTTAGGGCAAAAATTTATCAATATGCCTTATCCGCTTAGCTACGCATTTATTCCTTTTAGCCCGTACGGAAAAAAGCTAGCTCTACATGCCAACCAACATAATAAGCTCGTTATGCTCCACGCACCTATGGCAACTATTGGCAACCATGGTAAGTGGGAAGAAAATATACACCCCAATATGACAGATGCCGAAATAGAGAACATGTTAGGAAACATGCTTGCTGATATTCCTCACGTGCAAGGGGTAAATAATCATGGTGGTAGCCGATTCACTCAATCGAGCGATAAAATGCGTGTGGTATTCAATCAACTTAAAAAAAGGGACCTTTTCTTTATAGATAGCCGCACATCAGCTCAAACAGTTGGTTTAGCTACAGCCAATGCTGTCGGGCTTCACTTTGCCGAACGTGATGTTTTTTTAGACAACAGTAAAAAAGAAAGCGACATTAACGTACAAATAGATACGCTAATTGCGACAGCAAAAAAGCAAGGTTTTGCTATTGGCATTGCACACCCCTATATGGAAACATACACCGTGCTCCAAGAAAGACTTAACACTTTAGTATTAGACGATATTGAACTCGTACCTGTAAATCTACTACTGAACTAACTGTACTTTATTATGAACAGAACAATGAAATAGTCACTTAATTCATTGAATTTTTTTGCACATATCATTTTTTAAACTAGAATACAATTGTAATTGCGTAAGATGTCCGCGCATATATAGACAATTCGATTTTTGACTCGTATAACAGCATAAATAACGAGCAAATAGCAAAATGCATTTTTATGCTATTTGTCATGTATCTAAGTACACATGCATATAAGGGTCATATGTATAAACCAAACAAAGGATTTGATTATGTTTAGACTAGGCGAAACATCACTAAAAACAGATCGCTCAGATAGAATTTTTCAAAAAGGCGATTACTGGTATTACAAAACACGTGAAAAAGTAAGTATTGGCCCGTTCGATAATTACAGCGCAGCTGAAAAAGGTGTTAACGATTTTATCGAATTCATCTGTCAAGCTGACTTAAAAGCAAAGCACACTCTTCAACAATGTAGGCAAAGTGCAGCTTAATTTTTTCATCTCATATTTATCTCTTACAAAAAAGCCCGCTTATTAAGCGGGCTTTTTTGTAGGTCAGGCATAAGTAAAAAAACATAACGCCCACACTTTTTTCTAACAATGCAGATAGCGAGTAAGTAAAGTAAAGTAAAGCTACAGCCTTACTTCAACACCCTGCTTATCCATATATTCTTTTGCCTCGGGTACGGTAAATTCACCGAAATGAAAAATACTCGCCGCTAGTACCGCATCGGCACCCCCCTGTTTGACACCATCGACCAAATGCTGCAAGTTACCCACACCACCAGATGCAATAACAGGCACAGATACCGCATCACTAATAGCGCGCGTTAAGGCAAGATCAAAACCGTTTTTCATGCCGTCTTGATCCATACTGGTTAACAGTATTTCACCTGCGCCATAAGCTGTCATGCGCTTTGCCCACTCAATCGCATCTAGACCAGTCGGCTTGCGACCACCATGAGTAAAGATTTCCCATTTTAGCGGCTCGCCTTCTTGGCTGACTTTTTTAGCATCAATCGCAACCACAATACACTGCGAGCCAAACTTACTGGCCGCTTCTTTAACAAACTCAGGGTTGGTGACTGCCGCCGAGTTGATACCCACTTTATCTGCACCCGCGTTCAGCATCATACGAATATCGTTTAGCGTACGAATACCACCCCCGACGGTTAAGGGAATAAACACTTGAGACGCAATTTTTTCGACGGTATGAATGGTTGTCTCGCGGCCTTCGTGGCTGGCAGTGATATCTAAAAAGGTAATTTCATCTGCGCCTTGCTCGTTGTACTTTTTGGCAACTTCAACAGGGTCGCCTGCATCACGAATATCAACAAACTGCACGCCTTTTACAACGCGGCCTTTATCAACATCTAAACAAGGAATAATTCGTTTGGCTAATGGCATAGTGATAACCTACTCGATAATCTTTAAATAAACTATGCGCTAAACGCATCGCAGTAAGCTTGTGCTTCTTCTACGCTGAGCGTGCCTTCGTAAATAGCACGGCCGGTAATGGCACCGCTAATACCTTCATGCGCCACGGCCATCAAGCCTTTAATATCATCCATATTGGTAATACCACCCGATGCCACAACAGGAATACCGCCAGCGCGTGCCATCTCGACTGTGGCCTCAATATTGACGCCCTGCATCATGCCATCGCGGGCAATATCGGTGTAAACAATTTCACTGACGCCGTCACCTGCAAATTGCTTGGCCAAATCGGTCGCTTTTACTTGAGACACTTCAGCCCAACCGTCGGTGGCTACAAAACCGTCTTTAGCGTCTAAGCCAACAATAATATGACCAGCAAAGGCGTCGCACGCCTCTTTAACAAAGCTAGGCTCTTTGACTGCCTTTGTACCAATAATGACGTAATTCACGCCGGCATTTAGGTAGTATTCTATGGTGGCAAGATCGCGAATACCGCCGCCAATTTGTATGGGTAAATCGGGGTACGCTTTGGCTATTTCTGTGACCACATCACCGTTAACGGGCTCACCAGCAAAAGCGCCGTTTAAGTCAACCAAATGTAAGCGCTTTGCGCCTTGGTCAACCCACTGCTTGGCCATAGCGGCGGGGTCATCAGAAAATACGGTAGAGTCTTCCATCAGACCCTGTCTTAAACGCACACAGGCGCCGTCTTTTAAATCAATTGCGGGGATAATAATCATGCTTTTGAACCTTATTGTGGCAAGCTAGACTTGCCAATTCACGAAGTTTTTAAGAAGCTGAAGCCCGTTTGAGTGGCTTTTTTCTGGGTGGAATTGCACAGCAAAAATATTTTTAAAGGCAACGGCAGCCGTAAAATCGATGCCGTAATGCGCCTGACCCACGCCCGCGCTTTTATCTTGCAAATCGAGGTAATAGCTATGCACAAAATAAAATCGACTGTTGTTTTCGATATTAACCCACATAGGGTGTGCGTTATTGTGTTGCACTTGATTCCACCCCATATGAGGCACTTTTAGGCGCTCCATCGAATCACAGGATTCATCACGCGATACAGCAAAAACCGCATTGCGAGAAAAGCTTTTAACTTGACCACCAATAAGATCAAGGCAAGGCGTGCCGCCGCTCTCTTCACTTGAGTGCATTAACGCCTGCATACCCACACAAATACCCAGTAACGGTGTATTTTTGGCATTGAGCTGCTGAATAATATCGGGGATGCCCAATCGGCGGATTTCGGCCATACAATCACCAATCGCACCCACGCCAGGTAAAATCACACGATCGGCACTTAAAATAGCGCTCACATCGGATGTCACAATAATATTCGTGCTGGGGGCAACGTGCTCAAGGGCACTCGCAACAGAGTGTAGGTTACCCATGCCGTAATCTATAACGGCAATTGTTTGGTTTGACATGATGTGCTCAGTTTTATGCTTAGTATAGAAATTACACGCAAAAGATTACAGCGTGCCTTTAGTCGAAGGCATAGCATCGCCCATACGTGGATCGACTTCTAGCGCCATACGCACCGCACGACCAAACGCTTTAAAGACGGTTTCAATTTGGTGATGCGCATTAGCACCGCGCAAACAGTCGATATGCAATGTCACCTGCGCGTGGTTGACAAAACCTTGGAAAAACTCCCAAAACAACTCAGTATCAAACTGCCCAATGCGTTTTTGAGTAAAAGGGATGTTCATCACTAAACCAGGGCGACCAGAAAAATCGATAACCACGCGCGATAATGCCTCATCTAAGGGGACATACGCATGACCGTAACGACGAATACCACGCTTACTACCCAATGCCTCTGCAATAGCTTGACCCAGTGTGATGCCGATATCTTCCACACTATGGTGATCGTCGATATGCGTATCACCTTTACAGGTAATATCCAGATCAATCATACCGTGGCGGGCAATTTGATCCATCATATGCTCAAGAAAAGGTACACCAGTATCAAACTTACCCAGGCCTTGGCCATCTAAATTCAGCGCAACAGAAATTTGCGTTTCAAGCGTGTCACGGCTTACATCAGCAATACGATCAGACATAGTGGAATCCAGTTAAATAAAGAAAAGCGAATAGGTAAAGAGCCCTATTTGAGACGAGAGATTATAACGAGATAAACCCGTAAACACTAGAGCGCCTGTTACACTACACGCTTGCACTTACTGATTATAAATAAGGTTAACCTATGAAGTCACCTGAACAGCCAGCGCCCACACCACAAAAATCGACATTTGATGTCGCCAAGCAAATACGTGCCGTGATTATTTTAGGCGTTATTTTTACCGCAACGTATTTTATTAGCCAAGAAGTCCGTACATATCTGGGTAAACGTGCTGCAGCAGCAACGGGCTTACCCAGTATTTCGCTAAGATCTGCCTTGCAGCAATCGGCCAACGCAAACAAACCCGTTCTACTTAATGTGGCTGCCTATTGGTGCCCACCGTGCCGTAAACTGGATAACGATGTATTGAGCAACCCGCAAGTTAATCAAAAAATTACCAGCGATTATGTGTATACACGTATCGATATAGACAGCGAAGAAGGGCAACAAGTCGCACAAGAATACACCATAAAAGGCACGCCTAGCCTGCTTGTGTTAAATAGTGACGGTGAGGTTTTGAGGTGGTTAAATGTTAACTTTCAACCCGAGCATTTTATTAGACAACTTTAAGGCTACTTACGGCTAGAGTAATACTATGCCATGCTTTCATCCTATTTGGTTAAAACACATAACGCAGGCTTACCACGTGTCGCTTCATCATTAACCGGGTGCAAGGGAGCCTCTGATTAACCTCATAGCGTCTCTGCGTGACCTAGAGCGGTTAATGGCTAGGCGTCTTTTTTGGTAATGGCCGTAGCTCTTAGCAAAAAAGACCCGTAGCCCTTGGCAAAATAATAACGCAAGTGACTGCTCTAGACCTCGCCCTTTGGGGCTTTCAGAAAGCGCTCAAGTACCACTCTCAAGTACTAGGGAAACTGTCTGCGTTGACTTCGCTCGGTGGGCAACCAGCCCGCCTTTCTCAGCCGCCTAAACAGGAAAACTTTCTGAAAGCCAGAGATGCCGCGAGGTGAATTAGAGGTTCCCAAGATACACCTGACGATAAGAAAGATGCCAGCCTATGTAGCGCTGGCATGTATGATTATACTGATGAATAGCAACTATTAACGCACCCGTATCTGCACAGCTCGACACCCATTACTGGGTTCAAAAATGATACGCTTACCCGCCATATTTGAACGAATCTCTATGTTCTCATCAACGACCATTGTGCCACTGCCGTCTAGCGTTTTGACCTTCCCACGAAAATTACATGATTTTTTAATGCTGTCTGAAATTTGCAATATATTACCAAACAGGCCAACCGAAATATCCACACAACGAGTACGCGTAAGATCTAATTCAACACGAGCTCGGCCTGTGTATTGATGACAATTTTTCGCATCACTTGAGGACGTTTTAATAATACGAGTCGTCGTAAATTGGCCACCTCGAGAGCTACTTACTGAAGCAGAAGCGGAAGCCGAAGAGCCCTGACCAACATTGCCTGATGATTGAGTGCGCTTGACTGTTTTTCCATTAGGTAAAGCTAAATCGATGACTTGCACATATAAAGACACCGATGTTGATGGCTCGTCATGTTCCTGCAAGTAGTAATAAAGTTTACCGTTATTAATATAAGGCACACCATGGCGGAATTTTCTTCCGCTTTTACTTTCGTATATTGTCTCGAACGTATTAGTACCACCCACAGCACGCTGCACTAACGGACGGCTATCTTTTAAACCAATAATATATACATTATTACCCGCCGTGTATATTTGCTCACCGCCACTGAATCGTGTTGACGTAATAAAACGGCCACTATTACTGGGTTTATACGTATGAAGATGAACGGTTTTATTATTTTTAGTGTCTTCTACACGACTAATAATATGTACATCACCGCGATTTGTTACTGTCCAATCAAAACCGCCCACAATATTGACGTTACTTTTACCTTTGCCTGAAACAAAATCTCCCGGCTCAAGTAATTTAATAATAGATGGATTGGTGTAAGGAATAGTAAATTTATCACCCTTATAATCTTTCCACTGTGAACGACCACTTTGATCATCTGAATATGCGTAATAGATGCCGTTTTGATACTTAAACTTATCGTTTTGATTTCCCATACGTACTTGGAATGCCGTACGCAACTTGCCGTTTACGTACTTCACACTGCCATACAAGCCCCAATTATGATTCAACCCTTTTCTCTTAGCATTGATATTGTTGAGCTGAGTGAGCTTATTCCATTTAGACGTTTTTGCATTATATTGAGAGAATACGTATGCACCATTATCATTACCGCCTCTACGCATATGCATAAAAAGATCATTATTATCGTTTAAGAAAAACCGAGGATACGTTAACGACTCAAATTGCTCAGGGTCAGCTTTACCATTAAGGCTAACATGAGTGTAATCATGCTCTTTTTCACGAACAAATAAATTCAATTTAAAATCTTTATCTGCAACAGTCGCAGCATCTTTTACCGAATAGGAATATCTAAAATAGTCATTTCTTTTTATCCCCTCATTTCTATAAGCATGCATATCATACAGTAAATGAATCGAACCATTCTTTGGGCTCACGCCAACAGAAATAAAATTATGTGACTCTCCAATCCACCAGCTATCTCTTAAACCTGTATGCTTATGCGGGAATTGAATCGTCTTAAGTACACCAGTTATTAAATTATAACGTGACAACATCACATTACGGTTAAGGCGGCCGCCTTTATACCAAGTGGTAAAAATAAAATTCTTATGCTTTTTTATAGCATCGCCGTGGGCCGATATCTGTGGCCCAAAACGATAATTGTAAGGCTTGGACTGATTATTTTTGAAGTTTGTTGACACTTTTTTCCCTGCGAAATAAAGCGCGTTATGCGTAATGCTAACCTCTTTTTCTAGCTTAGGCTGGGCATAAGCTAAAGAAGCAACAGAAGTCATCAAAAACATAATTGAAATAAATAGGTAGTGAGGTAGCGTGCGAATATAAATAAAACGTGTAATGTTCATTTTTATGGCCTTAATTGAAAATGTATTAGCCAAAAAGTTAGGGGTAATCTCGAAGATGTTTACGTTAGGCAATATAATGTCATACAGGCATTTATCTAAAAAAATAGAGGA
>CAKZUG010000038.1 GCA_937920545.1 uncultured Saccharophagus sp. | reverse complement strand
CTCACGCTCTTCTGGTGCATTATCGATACCGTCAAAAGCAACGGCTTCGCCGCCCCAAACTTCAGCACATACACGTGTTAACGCCGCTGTTAATGTTGTTTTACCGTGGTCAACGTGACCAATTGTGCCTACGTTAACGTGAGGCTTGTTACGTTCAAATTTTTCTTTTGCCATGGTCAATTACCTCTATGTAATATTTAGACACAATTTTAAAAACTTCAAATCAGAGTGATTCAAAACAAATATGGAGCTCATAACCGGATTTGAACCGGTGACCTCTACCTTACCAAGGTAGTGCTCTACCGACTGAGCTATATGAGCGCTACCTAATTTTGGAGCGGGCGGCGGGAATCGAACCCGCATCATCAGCTTGGAAGGCTGAGGTTCTACCACTAAACTACGCCCGCCTAATCTACGCGCCGTCAGCGCGCACTACCAACATGCAAATAAAGCCCGCCCACCACAGGCAGACAAGGCTTTATTTATTTTCATACCGATAGAAAAACATGGTGCAGGGGGGTGGATTCGAACCACCGAAGCTTGCGCGTCAGATTTACAGTCTGATCCCTTTGGCCACTCGGGAACCCCTGCGAAAAATGGCAATTACCAATCTTCGTAAAAAAATGGAGCTGGCGAGAGGAGTTGAACCCCCGACCTACTGATTACAAGTCAGTTGCTCTACCAACTGAGCTACGCCAGCTCTACATCCCACTAACGCTGTGTTTGTGCCTGCGTCTTAATGTGGAGGCGGGATAATAGGGAAACTACTAACGCAATGCAACCCCTAAACAGAAGTTTTTTCGTTTTTTTACACTTTTTTTATCTTTTAGCAGTGCAACCCACTGAGAACTGGTTATTTTATCGTCTTCTTGGTGATTTAACATCACCCACAGCTCATTGTACGTCCTCTCAACAACCTTCAGCTTTGCATCAAAACCCAACGCTTTAATACGATTCAACTGCCCATCAGCCAAACTTTCTTTAGTAAACATCCCCAATGAAATTGCATTTTTATTATCACCCTTAGGCACAACATAACTATCAATCTTGCGCTCCTGCAACACAGACAGCATTTTAAGCGCCTCCCTACGAGTTTTAGTGGGCGGCAAATACACCCAATGACCAACGCCAGCCGGAAAAGCCATAGACTCAACCGATGAGCTCACACTCAAGCGCAACAACTCATCCACCACCTTTCTTGCAGCCTGCTTGTTAGCAAACGGACCCAATATGACACACTTGTTAGATGTCGCTGACTGCCCACCTGATGGCGTTAGCGATTGCATCCCAAGCAATTTACGCTCAACACCCAAGTCACCAGCCTGCTTCGCACTCAACTCCTCCAACAACACCAATTTAAAGCCCGACTGCTTGTGGGTAACGGCTGCAGGAGCACCCGACACAGCATCATCATTTAAGACATGCCAAGCAACAAACGCTATATTGGCCAACAACAGTGTTATAAAAATAAACCGCACACCCTACCCTCTTGATCATGCTCACCGATAAATCAGCAAGGCTCCATTAATAAGCTCAACGCCTCATCATACGAACATATATATTTTAAGCCTTCCAACACAGCACTGGGGCACACTCTTACCTCACATAGACCCAATGCAGCACGCTCATTACAACCAAACAATTTATGGATAACCTCAGCATCACCACCAGAAATAAATACAAACACACCTAACTTTGCCGCATCAGGAAGCCGCAAAACCGAAACCAACAACTGATCAATAAAGCCCGACAACATGGCACTAATACCGCCATCCACACAGGATTGCGTTGAGCCACCAAAAACCACATCACCAGCCAAGCGGCTAACTTTCGTAACAGATTTATCTGTAAAATTAAGCATAGACCGCTGCATACCAACACCAGGCGCAATATAGCCTCCTAAATGCTGCCCATGAACATCGACAACATCCACCGTTATCGCGCTACCGGCACTAATATATACCGCGTACCCTTTATTGGCAGACAAATATGCCGCATGCATACCTAGCCAGCGATCTACACCCAAACGCTTCGGCTCTGCATAGGCAATAGATAAACCAGCAAGGATAGGCACAACATTTACAGCATAGACACTAACACCCAACACGCACGAGAGCCGATTGGCCGCATAACAAGTAAAGCTGGATGACTTCACGCTGGCAATATAAACACAACCAATAATCGCACTTAAACCTTTCGCACTGCGAACCAAATCACCCAACAAACCATCAACATACTCCGCCTTACTGGGCACAGCACCACTTCGCGCAACAGCCCCCTGCTCGACTAACCACCACTTTAAATTCGTATTACCGATATCGATATACACCACAGCGCTATGTTGCACGCAAGCTCACCTCTCCACCATGAATCAACATCCGCGAAGAACCGCCATACTCAGAACGATCCAGAATAAGCTCACCCAACACACTCACACCGCGCATAACGCCACACTGCTCTTTATTTCCAGAAATAATAGACACGGCGTGATTCACGTGGGGACAAAACGACTCCCATGCATCCTGATAAGCCACAAAACCCTTTTCGGGATAAGTCGACATAAGCATACTAAGCTCAGCCAAAACAATACCCAGCAGCGCATTTCTATCGACCAGCCCTGCATCATCACTTAACTCACGTAAACTCACCCAGGGCTGATCAATCTTATTACCATCGCTTAGCATATTTACATTTAAGCCAATTCCGACCACTACAGCACAGTCGCCAGATAAATCACCGCCCAGTTCCAGTAAAATACCGCCTAATTTTTTCCCATTATGTAAAATGTCATTCGGCCACTTTAAATCGACTTGTATACCTACAGCACGATTCAACGCATTAGCTACTGCAACAGAAACAGCCAAACTCAAACCCTGCAAGGCCGCAATGCCGCCCGAAAAATGCCAACCCAAAGAGAAATATATATTTTGTGCATAAGGACTATGCCATTCACGCGCTCGCCGACCACGCCCAGCGGTTTGCCCTTCGGCAAATACGGCGCTCTGATGTATGGATTTTTGCTCTGACAAGCTCGACAGCAACACCTTATTAGTTGATTCGATCACATCTAAACACGACAACACCAAATCAACATCATGCAAATCATTGCGACCTAGCTGATCACGCAATACACGCTCAACCCGCTCTTGACACAAAAGCGATACGCCACCCTTTAGGCAATAACCCAACCCTTTAACGCTATCGACACTTAAGCCCAAACCCGACAAAACCTGTATTTGCTTCCAGATAGCTGCGCGCGTCACGCCCAACTCGACACCGATATACTCACCCGAGTGCCACTTCCCGTCAGCCAACACAACTAAAAGCTTATAGGTTAATGTCATATGTCACTCAACTTATCAATACGGCCATCAGAATATACTCGCTTAAACCGCCCGCTCAACGAAGTGAGCAATTCGTATCCAATAGTCTGGCAGTCCGCAGCAACTTCATCGAGCACATGACTCTCACCCATAAACACAAGCCGGTCACCCTCTTTAGGCCGAGACCCCAATGGAACATGCGTCACATCAACCACCAGAGAATCCATAGATACACGACCAACAACAGGTAGCACCTCACGACCCCAAACCAAAGAGAGTGACGAGGCACCAGCGCGTAAAATGCCATCGGCATAACCACCGTAAACCGTGGCCACCTGCATCGCCTTCTCAGCAATGAAATCGCCGCCATAACCGACCGAATCACCTCCGTCAAGATGACGAACCTGAACAACAGGTAACGTGACCGTCACCACGCATTGCATAGGATTAACCTTATCAGAAAGCGGATTACCGCCATATAATGCAAAACCTGGGCGGGCAATATCATAATGCGCAGCATCAAAATTAAAGATTGCAGAGGAATTACATAAGGAAGCCTCGCCAGACGGCACACAGCCAAGAAAGGCCGCACGAGCACGCTCAAAGCTCGCCATCTGCCGCTGATTAATATCTGCACTAGGCTGCTCTGACAACGCCAAATGACTCATTAACGTATGCACGCCCAACGCATTTAAATCATAGGCTTTTAGCGCACCATAAAAATCATCAAGCGATAAACCATACCGCCCCATACCTGTATCGATTTTTATGTAAGCACTCGGCCTTACGGCAAAACGATAGCCAGACCAGCGCGCCAACATCGCAGTAGACACCAACACTGGCTGAAGGGAATAACGCTCAAAATCGGCTTCTTCACCTTTAGCGCAACCCGAGAAAACAACCACCTTGGCAGTCGGCGCAATAGCGCGAACACTGATAGCCTCAGAAAGATTAGACACAAAAAAGAGCTGACAGCCGGCCTCAAGTAATGTTGAAACGACTTGGCGCTCACCCAAACCATAAGCGTTCGCCTTCACGACAGCACCCACATCGCGACCAGTAAAACGTGATTTTAATGTACGCCAGTTGTTTGCAATAGCACTGAGCTGGATGACTATTTCACCATTGACTGCACTCATCGAGCTTCAATCGCCTTAGTCAAAAAGAAAGGATGACGCCCCGAGAAAAGGGGCGTAGATAATAAAAGAGCAGTAAACAGTTACGCTTCTGGCTCAGCTTTCGCTTCTGGTTTAACCTGGGGCTTTAACCGAATATGCAAATCATTAAGTTGTGCCTTGCTAACCTCACCCGGGGCGTCTGTCATCACACAGGCCGCCGATTGCGTTTTAGGGAAGGCAATCACGTCACGGATCGAATTCAACCCTGTCATCAACATGATCAAACGGTCCAAACCAAACGCCAAGCCGCCATGTGGTGGCGCGCCATATTGAAGTGCATCAAGTAAAAAGCCAAACTTTTCACGCTGCTCTTCTTGAGAAATGCCCAACACATCAAACACAACTTCTTGCATAGCTTGATCGTGAATACGCACCGAACCACCGCCTAACTCGGTGCCGTTTAACACCATATCGTAAGCACGCGACAACGCAGTCTCGGGGTTTGCTTTTAGCTCTTCTGGAGAACATGAAGGCGCTGTAAACGGGTGATGCAGAGCCGTTAAGCCGCTATCTGTTTCTTCAAACATGGGGAAGTCGATAACCCACAATGGCGCCCACTCGCACGTATAAAGATCAAGATCTTCACCTAACTTACAACGCAGTGCACCTAATGCCTCGGTTACCACTTTCGCCGAATCAGCACCAAAAAAGATAAGATCGCCGTCTTGCGCATCTAGGCGCTCTAAAAGCGCTTGTCGTATCTCTAACGGCAAAAACTTAACAATAGGCGACTGCAGGCCTTCTTCTAAATCAGCTTTGTTATTTACTTTAATGTACGCCAAGCCTTTTGCACCGTAAACGCTAACAAACTTGGTGTAAGCGTCAATTTTCTTACGGGCAATACTGCCACCACCTGGCACTTTCATGGCGGTTACGCGGCCTTTAGGGTCATTCGCAGGGCCTGAAAACACTTTAAAATCAACATCTTTCATCAGATCTTTGATTTCAATCATCTCAAGCGGAATACGCATATCAGGTTTGTCTGAACCGTATTTTTCCATGGCCTCGGCGTACGGCATAGATGGGAAGTCACCCAAATCAACACCCTTAAGCTCTAAAAACAACTTACGGATCATTTTCTCAGTCACAGCCATGATCTGATGCTCATCCATAAAGGACGTCTCAATATCAATCTGAGTGAATTCGGGCTGCCTATCTGCACGTAAATCTTCATCGCGAAAGCATTTTGCAATTTGGTAATAGCGATCAAAACCAGAAACCATCAGCAATTGCTTAAATAGCTGTGGTGATTGCGGCAAAGCAAAAAACTGGCTTTCATGCGTGCGAGACGGCACAAGATAATCACGCGCGCCTTCTGGCGTTGCACGAGTGAGAATAGGCGTCTCGATATCTAAAAAGCCGTTATCGTCTAAAAAGTTACGAATTTCGTTGGTGACTTTTGAGCGAAACTTAAGGCTTTCTTGCATGGTATTGCGACGCAGATCAAGGTAGCGGTATTTAAGGCGCACGTCCTCGCCGACACTAATATGCTCATCTAGCTGAAACGGCGGCGTTTGCGCAGCATTTAAAATCTCAATTCCCGTGCCGTATAACTCAACTTCACCTGTCGCCATATTCTTATTTATAGTCGCACCGCTGCGCGCGCGTATTTTACCCGTCACTTTCAATACATACTCAGGGCGAACTTTGTCGGCAAGCTCAAACTGCTCTTTTACATCAGGATCAAACACAACCTGCACAATCCCTTCTCTATCGCGTAGGTCGATAAAAATCACCCCGCCATGGTCGCGACGGCGATCAACCCAACCGCAAATAGTAACTTCTTGATCAATGTTTGACGTATTTAGCACGCCGCAATAGTGACTGCGCATGATGATTTCTCGTATTTCAGGGCGTTAAACCCAATAAATGAATAAAAAACAACTAAAAATAGTTTAGATTAGTTAAAAATAGTTAATCGGCTTTAGCAGAAGGCTTACTCGCCTCGCCAGCTATGTTCTTCTTTTTACCCGACTTGAAATCGGTCTCATACCAACCGCCACCTTTAAGCCTAAAACCCGCCGCTGAAATTTGCTTCTCTAGCGTTGGGTTATTGCATTTGGGGCAATCGGTAAGCGGGGCATCGGCCATCTTTTGTAACGCTTCCATTTTATGGTCGCAGGATTGGCACTGGTATTCGTAAATAGGCATAACATCTTCACTTTAAAAAACAGACTTGGCATTAAAGTATGCCTCACCTCAAAAATAGTAGGCGAGTATACATCAGCTTGCCAAACGGGTGAATCCCACATTTCAGGAATAAAACCCCAGAACAATTCCTCAAGAACAGCACATAAAAGGTAAAAGACGCCTAGTTCACTCTTTATATTGATTTTTGATGCTTTTTTTTATGATTAATATTGATGCAAGTGAATGAATACTCTATAAATAACGCCCTAAACACGTTAATTACTATTAATTATTTTGATCACCCCAAAACACACTAAGGAAATGTTCATGCCAGCAAAAAAAGCGACACCACGTAAGGGCGCCGCAAAACCAGCGGCTGCTAAAAAAATCACAGCCATCAGAGAGCGCTTTACTAAAACGCAAATAGTGACCCGCATTAGCGAAAACACCGAATTACCTAAAAAAGAAGTGCAAGCAGTGTTAGACGAGCTAAGTGATTTAATGGAAGGCCATATTAAAAAGCGTTCATGTGGCGAATTCGTACTGCCTGGATTATTTAAAATTGTCACCGTTAAAAAGCCAGCTAAAAAAGCACGTAAAGGCATCAACCCATTTACAGGTGAAGAAACTGTATTTGCAGCCAAGCCTGCCAGCATGCAAGTTAAGGTTCGCCCCTTGAAAAAACTGAAAGAAATGGCTGAATAACTCAATCACTTCTAGTCACGATCAGGGCGAAAAACCTTCGCCCTGCTTCTCATCATTATTGAGCTCGCTGCTCGCAGTAAACCCCTCACCACCGAGCGATGAACGTAATCGCGCCAACCTCGACGCTAACACCTCCGCTTCATATTCTTTTGCCTCAACCGCACCCCAAATTGGATTAGGCCATGCGGCATCATCCTTAAAACGAGCGACGTGATGCATATGTAACTGCGGCACCATATTACCTAGCTCTGCCACATTCATGGTTTCGGGCGCAAAAATATCGGTCATTACCTCACTTAAATGGCAAGATTCATTCATTATTGCGACACGGTCGCCCTGCGATAAATGATGCAGTTCACGCAAATTAAGCCGTTTTGGAACTAAAATACACCATGGATAATTGGCATCTTTATGTAAAAGCACCATTGAAAGGTTAAATTGACCAACAACAACGGTATCTTGCTGCAATCGGGAGTTTAATTTGAACATAAGTATTCCTCTTAGGAGCTTATCAACATAAAATATCAGCACACTTGCGGGCGCTACACCATATAATCTTTATTACGCTTATATTAAAGCACGCGTACATTATATTGAGTCGATTTATTTTAAGGAACACCATGAAAGCCAGCCAATTTTTACTTGCGACAAAAAAAGAAACCCCCGCAGATGCCGAGGTTATCAGCCATCAACTCATGCTGCGCGCAGGTATGATCCGTAAAGTGGCCTCTGGCCTTTATAACTGGCTACCACTGGGCCTGAAAGTGCTACGCAAGGTAGAAAATATTGTACGCGAAGAGATGAACAATGTTGGCGCGCAAGAAGTGCTAATGCCTGTTGTTCAACCTTCTGAGATATGGCAAGAATCGGGCCGCTGGCAACAATATGGATCGGAGTTACTCCGCATTAAAGATCGTCACAATCGAGAGTTCTGCTTGGGGCCCACCCATGAAGAGGTGATTACCGACCTTATCCGCAACGAAGTGAGCAGCTACAAACAACTCCCAACAATCTTTTATCAAATCCAGACAAAATTTAGAGACGAAGTTCGCCCCCGTTTTGGCGTGATGCGCGCCCGCGAGTTCTTGATGAAGGATGCGTACTCGTTTCACCAAAACGAAGAAAGCCTAGTGCAAACCTACGCCAACATGCATCAAGCATACTGTAATATTTTTGATCGCATTGGCTTAGATTACCGCCCTGTTTTAGCCGACACCGGCTCAATTGGCGGCAATGCCTCACATGAATTTCACGTACTGGCTCAAAGCGGCGAAGACGATATCGCCTTCAGCACACAAAGCAATTACGCCGCTAACACAGAGCTGGCCGAGGCCGTAGCACCCGCCAAACAAGAAGGCGAGCAACATCAAACTACCGAAATAGCCACACCCGATACTAAAACCATCGAAGACGTTGCTAGCCATTTAAACATTAGCACCGCTCAAACAGTTAAAACACTGCTTGTGCAGGGCATACCCGACGAAAACGACAATAAAACCTTTGTTGCGCTTGCTCTTCGTGGTGATCACACACTCAACGACATCAAAGCTGAAAAAATACCAGGCGTTGCATCACCGCTTACCCTTGCCACCCCCGAAGAAGTGAATAAAGTTACTGGAGCTGACACAGGCTCTGTTGGGCCACTCGAGTTAGCCGTTAATACCGTTGTAGACCACACCGCCGCGAGCTTGATTAATTTTACCTGCGGTGCCAATAAAACGGGCTTTCATTTACAAAATGCTAACTGGCCAGAAGGTATTGTGACAGCCGATATCCGCAATGTTGTTGCTGGCGACCCTAGCCCCGACGGCGAAGGCACGCTACAAATTAAACGCGGCATTGAGGTAGGGCATATTTTTCAGTTAGGCACCAAATACTCGCAGGCACTCAATGCCAAAGTTTTAAACGAGAACGGTAAAGATATCCCCATGACCATGGGCTGCTACGGTATTGGTGTATCACGCATCGTGGCCGCTGCTATTGAGCAAAACCACGACGATAACGGGATTATTTGGCCTGCTAATATTGCACCGTTCCAAGTGGCTATCGTCCCCATTAATATGCACAAGTCTGAGCAAGTAAAAGCAACCTGCGAAGCGCTTTATCAGCAATGCAAAGACAACGGCATAGATGCGCTCTTTATGGATGAGAACAAAGCCCGCCTGGGTAACATGCTGGCCAACATCGAGCTAACAGGCATCCCTCACCGCGTTGTGATTGGCGATAGAGGCTTGGAGAAAGGCGTCATTGAATATAAAGGCCGTTCAGATGAAGAAAGCCAAGATGTCGCACATGATACAATTTTTGACTTTATTAATAACAAAATTCAAGGTTAACATCATGCAACCCAACGCTATGGCAACCTACAAACGACTAACAACAACGTTATTATTGGCGGCGTTGTTATCCGTTTTTAGCCACCGTAGCTTGGCTGCCACAGCAAAATTTGACCCAGAACTAAAAGCCAAACTTGCGCAAGCCGTGTCTAAATCAACCAGCTTTACCGATAAATTTGACGCGCAATTTTGGCTACTGCAAAAATCCTCATCTCTTGAGCGCTTTATTAAAGACCCAAAAGAGCGCCTTGATTTATTGCAGCTTATCCACCATCAAGCGACGCTCTCAGACGTTCCACCCGAATTTGTCTTGGCCGTAATAGAAATAGAAAGCGGGTTTAACCAATTTGCGCTGTCTTATGTTGGCGCACAAGGGTTAATGCAAGTAATGCCGTTTTGGAAAAACGAATTGGGGCGTAAAGAAGACAACCTAATGGAAGTTAAAACAAATTTAAAATACGGCTGCACCATACTTAAACACTATTATGACAGAGCCAAAGGTAACTGGACTGAAGCGCTTGCACGCTACAACGGCAGCTATGGCAAGCTAAAATACCCCATTAAAGTAATGAACGCATGGGAAAAGCACTGGCGCTAAACGCTTATCGATTCTAACGCTTTAGCCATACCAGCGATAATATTGTTACTCAATCAGCTCAATAGGTCTGTGCGGTTCAATAACTTAAATTAAGGTTCACACCGAGTATATGCGCCTGCTCATAATCACGATTATCTGTTACCACAGAAACGCCCAGACCTTTATAGCGTATAGTTAAGACGTACGCCTCACCTTTTGGCTGATACAATACTGCTGTAGAAAACCCGCCTAAATGCACAGCTGCGCCCGCCTGAATAAACACCTCAGCACCAAAACGCTCACGCCGCGCATCAAAAGAGACATATTTATAAGGCCGATATATTAGATGCGCAAATGATTTACTGGGTAACCGCTGTTTAACTGTTTTTTCACCCTCGAAACCAATCAATGCAGGATTCACATCAAGCACACCACTTTGATTAACCCGCAGTGTATTTGAGTTAAGTACCGCCTCGGTGAAAGTCGCTTGCTCAAAGGTAAACTGATTAAGACCATCTAATAAAACATAATTAACACTCAACTGCGTGTTAATCTGCCAATCAACCTCTAAATCAACCCCCCAACCTTTACCATCAAACATCTGTGGATCACGGTCAAAAATAACATCTTCATTGTAAGCGTAATCCAGGCGCAGCTCACCATTGATATTCTCTTCTATATCGATAGCCAAAACACCATCAAGACGCCCAAACAAAATAGACTCAGAGCGATACAGCTGTAATGTTGGCGTAATAGATAAGCCCGTTGACGGCTTAAAACTATAAGCGACATTAATACCTTTAGATTGATTATGATTCACATCTAAAAATAGGTTGCGCACAATACCGTTACCAATGGGCAAGTCGTTTTCTGTTTCGAACACCGTTTGAACAGTATCTTGAGAGAAGCCTACCCAGTAATCGTAACGCGCGATTGCCCCCACATGGAAACCCTTAAAGGTGTATACCGCCTCTGCTCGGTTATGCGTGAAGGTAATCTCACCCTCACCAACAGACTCACCTTCAAAACTATCAACAAACTGTTTTATTGGTGATGGCTCACTGAATGTGTGACTGTGAACCTTAAGATCTACACCCTGAACAGCAGAAGAACGACCAGAGAAGAAAAGAAGCACTGCAAACAACAGCGTTTGCAAGTGTATATAAATAACGTACTTGCATGAAAATGAAAAAAAAGCAGGCATATAGAGATTCATTTAGAGAGAGGCTGTCACAAAACAATGACATTTAATATTATTAAAAGAAGTAGCGACGCTTAGATACATCGCTACTCACGCTTAAAGCTACAAAGACTCTACAGTGCCATCCACATAACGAATCAAGACAAGATCATTGGATGTGGTGACAATATCCGCTAATAACTTTTCGCCTTTCTTGATTTCCCCATCAGCTAAACTAGATTCACCCTTATCTAGCACAGCCACAATATTATCTTGATTCATTATAGTTGCGCCATCACGGTCGGTTTGCGTTGAAACCACCATACGCTTACCGTCATAATCAAGTGCAACAATCACTGAGGCATCATCTTCGCTGATACGCATCAACGTCACTGTGGCACGCGTATTACTCTGGTTGCCAATAAAGCCTTCAAACGACAATATCAACGTTGCCGGGATAAAGTTATCAACAGTTTCTATACTCGGGCATCCTGAGCCTAAATCGCAATCATTCGAGACATCAAAAGCATCTAATGCTAAAGCGACAGCTACATCCAACTGCGTACCACTTGAATGAGCAATGTCGCCATTCAACGCCAAGGTCAGACTATCAAAACCCAACATTTCCTCAACAAGCACAGACTCACCCTGTTCAGCTTTAACAAATCTGTTACTAAGAAAAACATTTTTGAATGTAAACGTTGCATTACCGCTTAATGTTAAATCTACTATATCAGCGGCACCTAGCTGCTCAATCGTGAACATGCCGTTCAAGTCGATATCTAAAACCTGACCAACATTAATTGATGCCTCATTAGATACTTCAATACCTTCACCTAAGGCATCAACACTTAACTCCTGAACACTAACTCTTGAACTGCCAACCTGCACACTCCCGGCTAATGTCATATTGGCAATATCATCAAACTGGTAGATTACATCTCCATTTTGGTCTTCAAATTCATCTTCGTCGGAAGAAAGGTCGTTAACTGTCGCAACCATATTTAACGTCGTATCAGCCTGAGAAACATTCAAAACCAACGCACCCTCGCTCGTTACGGCCGTCACACTATATTCCAAACCATCAATCATTGCCGAAAAAGGCATACCTAAAGGTGTAGGTTGAGCATCCAGTTCGGTATATGCTCTATTGGCTGCTGACGCACCAGCAAGCATTAACTCAACACCTTCAACCATATTATCAACATCTATTTGATTGACCATCTCAGCCTTAGCCGCCAGACTGTCAAATTCAGCCTCGTCTGCGTCAGCAAAAAATGAATCTTGCGATAATAGCCTCAAATCTTGCATAAAGGCTTTTGCCTGAGCCACATCTGTATCGCCCGCTGTCGGGCTAGGGGTTCCCTTTGTCGGCACAGTGCTGCCTGTTGAGGTGGTGATAGTCACGCTATTATTAATAGATGTTATCACTGTTGATACGGTTGTAGATGTGACACCAGTGATATTTGATACCGATGTCATTACCGTGCTTGCATTTGTCAACACTTCAACCAAGGAAACCGTTGATGATGACGTTGACTCAACATCAGCTAAACCGCCACCTGTAAACTGAGTTGTAAATGTCGTAATAGCGTCAACAATCGTTATGCTACCGCCTTCATTTTCAATAGTCGCTGAAACAACAGCAGAATTAAAAACAGAAAATCTCAGCGTGCTTTCATCGGCAGCATTAACAGCGTCTGCATCCGTAATATCAATAACAGGTAAGGTGGTTAGATCGCCCACAAAACCAAAACGAGCGTTTACACTAGATTTAACACTTTGAATACTACTTTGGATACTGCTAATACCTTGCCCTACAGTAAGGCTTTCGATAATTTCTTGTGTTGCAATATGCGTAAATACATTCGTATTTGCCGTTTGAGTGGTGGCCGTATTACCTTCGGAATCTTCAACGGATACATCGGCAACAACTGTACTCAGCATAAAGGTGTTATCTACAAGATCAAATACCTCGCCAAACACTGTGCCATTATCGCAACCAGCAGGTATATCACACCTCACTGTTGTATCGTTACCTGCGCTTACCTCAATGATATATGGCGCATCAGGAGACCCAGCATTCAAAACAAGATCATACTGACCTGAAGCATTGGTAGTGGTGGTCACGATACTTTCTGTCGATTTAACACCGTTAACAATCGAAAAAGCACTAACAATGCCATTGGCAACAATACCTTTCGCCGCTGTACCAGATATAGTAACAGGCGTACTTAGCGTTGCCCCGGACGAAATGGGATCGTCCACTTTGCTAGAAGAATTACTATCACAACCATAAAAAGTAGCGATCGCAACAGACAAACACAACCCTTTTAACGCAAACTTAAACATAATGACTCCAAAGCGAATTTAGCGAATGAAAAGATGTAAAATCTTAATACTCACTAAGCGTAGAGCAGTTAAAAAAAAAGGGTGTGATATTAAAGGACAAAACGAAATTGTTTGGGAATAAAGGATGAGTTTATATGCCCAAACAAACAAAATTAAAAGTATTTAAACTTTTCTTTTTTGATAAGACGCTTTTCTTCTTTAGCGCCTAACTTGACCGTTCCTACAAAAGGAAAAAGGCTGCTTTTAGCGTGATTAAGGGAGCTCAGACGAGTCTCGCACACCTGCAAGTTAATAATACCCAAAGCGGTTAATCTGGCAGCTAAGTCATTAATATTCTTATACTTTGCATAGTTCTCACGGACAAATATTTCTACCTCAGGGCCATGTATAACAAAAGACAGCGTAGGGATAGATAACGGATCCGGCTGACTAAAGTAGAGTTCTTCTGCGCGTTTTAACGCCTGCTCTACCTCTTCTGGCGAGTTTTGATCAATTCGCGCCAAAAAACCCGGGGGATAAAGAGGGGACATTTGCGGGTTTAGATTATCCGTATTATTTTGTGGTGATACGTCATCTTGCGCCAAAGCAGACACAACAAACAAACCAGATAAGCAAACAGTAAATAACGCTATTTTTTTTAACAAAAGACCACCTTTTTAAATAGAAAACGATGCACCACAACCACATGTTGATGACGCATTGGGGTTTTCAACAACAAATTTGGAACCTTGCAACCCCTCTTCGTAATCGACTTTAGCGCCAACTAAGTAAGGGTAACTCATAGCATCAACAACGACCGATATACCATCATTTTCAATTAATGCGTCATCATCATTATGCGTTTCATCAAAAGCAAAACCATACTGAAAACCAGAACACCCACCACCGGTAACAAAAACACGTAATTTCAAATCAGGGTTTCCCTCCTCCTCAACCAGTGACTTAACTTTGCTTACCGCATTAGATGTAACTTGCACGGGTTGAGGTATAAACTGCTCTGGCTGGCTCATAATATGGACTCGTAGGAATATGTTTTAAAAAGTTATCTATCAACAGATAGTAAATACGTAAAGTACGCAATGAGCATATTTGTAGATACTACGCTTTTGGGGCTGAATCTACTTTAACTTTATGGCTTTTCGGTGATTCACCGCTCACATCACTTTTAGATGCTGTACACACCAAGCTCCCGTTTACCTGGGCACCTTTGACCATCTCTATCACCGTGTAATGCACATTACCCGTCACTTTGGCATTAGCGGCAAGCTCTAAGTGAACGGAAGCATGCACATCGCCCGTCACGCAACCATTAATCATGATTTTAGGTGCAGATATCTCACCCTCCACCACGCCAGTGGTACGGATATTAATTTGCGCGTTTTGGTTATCAGCCGGATAAATATTACCTGCAATACGCCCTTCAACCTCTAAAGTACCACTAAATGTTATATTACCCTCTACATCGACTGATTGCGCGAGCAAGGTTGTGCCGCCCTTGGCAAAAGGGTCAGATTTTTTTTTGTTATTGAGCATTTTTACCTCTTTTCGACTAACCAGCCGAGATTCTTTTCTACTGTGACGGCACTTTTACCTGAGGACTGTGCTTTGAGGCTTAGCCCTGTGGCATCAAAGCCCTCAGGCAACGTTAACGTACCCGTAATTTCTTGAAAATATTTAAAACGTAACTTGATACTTCCTGACGTAATATCTTGCGACAACTCACTCAAACTATACGTTTTAGGCTCACTATTAAGCGCACCCGTAACACTAACACTCAGCTTACCTGATAAAACCTTATGTGTAGTCGATAATTGCTGAACAACCATTTTAAAGCTAAAGCGTCGGTCATCTGGCGTATCAGCTATTTCAATTGCACCAAAACTTAAGCCACGCTTATTTTCAGTGGGCGCAATAAGATTGCGATAAAAGCGGTTATCCTCTTCTAATTTAGCCAATTTCATTGTCAATGTCGCAACTTCTTGGCGCACATCTTCATTGGATTGACGATCTATATTAGCGCCCAGTGTTGCATTGGTGAGCTTTTGCTGCAATAACGCTTTCTCTGCAGTTAATGCAGCTACAGATTCCATCGACTCTTGTAACGCCGCCTGCAAGTATGCCCTATCTGAGACGCCCTGATACGACCCCGCTTGATACGCTGCAAACGCTGCTGTTACCACGCAAACCAAACTGACTACACAAAACAATAACGGCTGCCAAGGTCGAGACCGAACAACCCTCAAGCTTTCTTGCTTACTCCCTTTAACCGCCGTCATAAACGCACCCTCATTATTTATAATTAAATTTAAGGCAATAACGCGGGCGCGTTTAAACCGGCCGTTTCATCAAAACCAAACATGATATTCATATTTTGAATACCCTGCCCAGATGCGCCTTTGGTTAAATTATCAATGACAGACATAACCACAACCGTACCACGATCTTGCGGCTCAACAACGGCTATACGGCACATATTGGTGCTTTTAACTGTGCGCGTTTGCGGAAAATCATTTGCAGGCAAAACATCGACAAAAGGCTCGTCTTTGTAACGCGCTTCAAACAATTGTTGAATATCCGATACGCTCCCTTTTAGCTTGGCGTATAAGGTTGAGTGAATACCGCGAATAGTCGGCAACAAATGCGGCACAAACGTTAGTTCAACTGGCTGAGGCTGACCCTGCGATTTTTCAATAATATCGCCAAGCCCTTGTTCGATTTCTGGTAAATGTCGATGACCACTTACGCCGTATGCCTTAAAGCTGTCGGACACTTCAGAAAAAAGCGTGTGCACATTTGCTTGCTTACCTGCGCCCGTTGTACCCGATGCCGAGTTTGCAATTAAACTCTGGGTATCAATCAGGTTATTTTCTAATAGTGGTAAAAAGCCAAGCTGAATAGAGGTGGGGTAACACCCAGGGCAAGCCACTAGCTGTGCTGTTTTGATGTGCTCACGATTCACCTCAGGTAAACCGTATACCGCTTTTGCGACAAGATCTTTACAGGCATGCTCTTGAGCGTACCATTTCTCCCATGTGTCGATATCACGAATTCTAAAATCGGCTGATAAATCAATAACACGCACACCACCATCAATCAACGGCTGCATGCTGGCTTGCGCGACGCCATGCGGCGTGGCAAAAAAGATAACATCACAGCCCAAAAGCACATCCACATTGGGGGCAGTAAAGGTTAAATCGGTATGGCCACGCAAGTTAGGGAATAATTCACTCACTGGCTTCCCTGCCTCAGCACGGGATGTAATCACCGTGACCTCTGCATGGGGGTGAGTTGCCAGTAAACGTAACAATTCAACACCGGTGTAACCTGTTCCACCAACAATACCTACTTTAATCACGTGCCTCTCCTCATTTAAGCGAACCGCAATTTTAAGCGTAATAAAAATCAATTAACACATAAGTTAAGAAAAAAGACTAAAATAACGCTCTAAATATGATAAATCGGGCGTATTCGTGACTATCCGTAAACACATAACGCAAAAAATCACACATTTTCGACATGCTCTAGCGTATATCGACGCCCTGCCGCAACTTGCTTTACTCGGCCTTATTATTGGCCTCGCCACTGGCGGTGTGATTGTTCTTTTCCGCTTGCTCATAGAGTGGACACTGATGTATTACGCCGAACACTTTGCCAGTAGCTACACATACGATAACTACACTGCACTTAATATTGGCATGCGCTGGCTGATTATTATGACAGGGACCATCGCCATCGCCGCTCTATTTCATTTTTTAGATCGCAATAAAATCCAAGTCGGCATCAGCCACACCATCGACCGCTTGCATAATTTTCAAGGTAATTTACCTATCGCGAATGGCGTGGTGCAATTTATTGGCGCCACATTATGCATGCTAAGCGGTCAATCCGTAGGTCGAGAAGGACCAGCTGTACATTTGGGTGCGGCAGTAGCCAGCCAGATAGGAACAACGCTAAAACTACCCAACAATAGCCGTCACACACTAATTGCCTGTGGCGTGGCGGCGGCTATTTCAGCATCGTTTAACACACCGCTAGCAGGGGTTATTTTTGCGATGGAAGTGGTGGTAATGAGCTACAGCATTGTAGGCTTTGTGCCGGTTATTTTAGCGTCGGTTGTGGGTACGGTGATCAGCCATGCGGTATTTGGTAATCATGGCCTATTCAGTATTGGCAACACCGAAATGAGCAGCCTTGCAGAATTACCTTATATGGCGCTTATGGGGTTGGCCATCGCTATGGCTGCCGCCATGTTTATTCGATTAAACATCAAAACCGCGTCACTTAGTCATATTCCTGTCAGCACACGCATTATTACAGCGGGTATATTTACAGCGCTTGTCGCCAGCTTTGTGCCCGAAATTATGGGCTTAGGTTACGATACCATTAATGCGGTATTAGATAGCCAAC
>CAKZUG010000037.1 GCA_937920545.1 uncultured Saccharophagus sp. | reverse complement strand
TGGTGGGCGGTACTGGCAGAAAAAGCCGTGTGGACGGCTTCGGTATCAATACGTTTGTTGTTGTCGCGGGTAAAATCCCCTACGAGTTGGCCGTCGCGCAGTAAGCCAATACGGTCGGCCACTTGGCAGGCACCGTACACATCGTGGGTGACCATTAAGATGGTTTTGCCGTTATCGGCTAGGTTGCGCACCAACGAGTGAAACTCGTCTATGGCGGTTGGGTCTAGCCCTGATGTGGGCTCATCTAAGAGCAACACTTGCGTGTCGCGTAGCATGGCTAGGGCAATCGTGACTTTTTGGCGCATGCCTTTTGAGTAATCACGCAGTACACGTTGGCGCGCTTCGGGTGCAAGTGCAACGCGGTCGAGTGCGGCATCGATATCGGTTTGCGTGGTGGTTGATTGCGCCAGTTTTAAAAAATAAGCCAGGTTTTCATGTGCGTTTAAGTGCTCGTATAACGATGCCGATTCGGGTAAATAAGCAATGGCTTTGCGTGCGGCGCTTAGGTTGCTGCTGACCGACTGCCCCATGACTTTCACGTGCCCTTGGCTGGGCGTTAAAAACCCTAAAAAACTGAGCAGTGTGGTTGATTTACCCGCTCCGTTACCGCCCAATAATGCGTAGACTTCGCCCTTTTCAACCCGAAAGTTAATGCCTTTTAAAACAGGTTTATTCGAGCGTGTGACATGCAATGCTTCGGCGTGTAATGTCATGGTAAAAACCCTATATGTAAAAGGGGCACACAGCCCCTGAATAAAATAATGTTACAAAGATACAAGCAGATGATAAAGCAAAAATATATATAAAACATGTGAACGGTTTCAAGCACACCAACAATTTAAACATACCAATTATTTAAAACATACGAACTATTTTAAACACGCTGTGTTATCGCACCTTTTATGACAACTTTACATTGACTGTTTGTTTTGCTTTCTTACTTCTTAATTTTAACCTCTAGCCTCTAGCCTCTAGCCTCTAGCCTCTAGCTATTAGTTGTTAGCTGCTCTTTATTTTGTGCTGTTTGCTTTAAAAGCATGGCCGCCCATTGCAGGCGGCGAACAGTTAAAACTTAAACGTAGCCGACAGTTAAAACTTATAAGTAGCCGAGAAGCGAACGTTACGCGGCGCGCCCGGCAGCACCCATACATCGGCAAAGGAGTTGGTGTAGTACTCTTTGTCAAAGAGGTTATTGACTTCTGCATGCAAATCTACGGTGTCGGTTAAGCTGTAGTTAGCGGCAATACGCGTTGTGGTGTAGCTGGGTAAGGTAAAGCTTTGGTCGCTAAAAAAGCCGTTGCGCTCACCCACGTAAATTAAACCTGCAATGAGGTTTAAATCTTTACCGTTTAAGTTGGCCCCTTTATCTAACATAAGGCTAAATTGGTTGGCGGGTACATTGAGTAAATCAGAACCTGCGGGCAATTCAGTACCAAAGTTGGGTTCGACAAAGGCGTTGTCTGTCTCGGCACTAATATGGCTGTAAGATAACCACATATTGACAGTTTTGGTGATTTGGCCGTTAAGGTCAATTTCAATACCTTGGCTGCTTGCAGCGCCCACGGCTGTCGCGTTGAAGTTTTCATCTACTGTTGCAATATTTGACTGTTTAACATCAAAAATAGCGATATTACCGTTGAGTGCGCCATCGTCTAACGAGAATTTTACGCCCGCTTCGGTCGATGTTGATTCGTTTGGCTCTAGGTTGTTTTCTTCGGTGGCACCCGATAACGGGCGGAAGTTCTCGCCGTATGTCGCGTAAAACGAGAAGGTATCCGAGGCTTTATACACCAAGCCCAATTGCGGGCTAACTTGGCTTTGTGCGTATTCAGATACCGTGTTGTTGTTGCGGCGATTATTTAATGATTGTTTGTAATCATCAAAACGCATACCTAAGCGTAGCTCTAGGCTATTAGTTAACGTCATTTGATCTTGAATATAAAACCCTTGAGATTCTTGAACCTCTAAACGATCGGTATTAGCACCGGGTTCTGGCAAGGGGTACGCGCCGTAAACGGGGTTAAACACGTTAATGACTTGGTTGGTTTCACGTAGCCTTTCTAGCTCGTCTTCAATGGGGGCGTCGTCATTAATAGCTGTACCACGGGCGCGTAAAAAGACTTGATCGTTTTCAAATTTATCGGCATCGACACCCATAATAAGGCGGTGCGATACGCTGCCTATGTCAAAGTCGCCGCTAAGCTCGGCACGAATGACTTTGTATGTGGCGTCGTAGTCTCTAAAACGGCGAAAGCGTGTGAGGTTTTCACCGTCGCGTTGTAAAAACTGGCGGCCGCCCGCAAAACCGTTTTCGGTGGCGAAGCCCTCTAATGAGGTGTCACGATAATTGAAACCGACTAGCGCGCTCCAATTATCGTTAATCTTGTGCTGCCATTCGACTTGGTGGCCAAGCACGTCGGCTTGCATGGGGCCGTCGCCTGGCTCGCCTAAAAAGCGCTCGATGGGTAATGCGCCTAGCTCGCCGTTAATGGCCACCACGCCTCGGTCGAATGGGATCTCTTGATCGCTGTATTCGATTTCATAGGTGAGTTGGGTGTCGTCAGACATACGCCATGCAATAGACGGGCTTAAGCCTTGCTTTTTGGTTTCGATGGTATCGCGAAAGCTTTTTGCGTCTTCATAAAAGCCGACTAAGCGAATAGCGACGTTGTCTGATAGTGGCGTTGTCCAGTCGGCATCGGTACGGTAGGTATCAAAGCTGCCTGCCGATATGCTTATCTCTCCTTCGCGTTCAAAGGTGGGTTTTTTGGTGACAAGGTTAATGGTGCCACCGGGCTCGCCACGGCCAAATAAGGCGGCGCGTGGGCCTTTTAATATTTCGACAGATTCAACGCCAGATAAATCGCGTGGGCCACCAAAACCGCGGCCTGCATTAAAACCGTTGACTAAAAAATTACTAGGGAGGTTTTCATCGCCAACAAAACCGCGCACAGAAAAACTATTCCACAGGCCACCAAAGTTATTTTGACGTGCAACCGATGCCGAGAGATCGAGTGCTTGGTCTAGGTTAATGGCACCCGCATTAATCAGTACTTGGTTGGTGATTTTTAAATCGGCTTGTGGGGTTTCTAAATCGTCAAAATCGCCTTGGTACGCTTTACGTGTGCCTGTGACAAACACTTTTTCTAGGTAGCCTTCTTGTGATTGCACTTGAGAAAGTGCAGCCTGCGAGCCAAAAATACATAGGGGCGCAGCACACCATAGTAGGCTTTGTGTTAATTGTTTTTTCACGTTTTACTCCAAATTAGGGCGATCAAGACGGATCTTGTGGTTGGTATCTGTTAAAGCGCGATATGATACGCTGTATCTAATTTGGCGTGCAATATGTTTAATGGCTTATATTTGTCATATATGAAGTGGGGTGTGTGCCAAGGCCGGCTTTACTCAGAAATGCACATGTTTGGTATGCATGTTTGATGTTTGGCCTCTTATTTTCTATGTACTGTATTTAGTTTTCTTTTTTTCTTTTATCTTTTATGTACATAGAGCTACCATCATTTCTCATTGTGATTTTAAACAAATCTGTGGCTTTAATGAGATCGCCTAATTTTTTATAACCATAGTTCACTGGAGAAAACGAGCTATTGTTTGATGCATACTTGCCTACTCGGCTTAAATTAGCCCAATCATCATCGCCTGAAGTTTGCTCTACTGCATTTCTTAATAGCCTGACTAAGTTAGTGTCTTGCCTCAATTTGCTTTTACAGGTGGCGGTGGGTTGTTGCGTGTTATGTGTCGACTCTTCTATGTGAGTGAGGCTGTTTGTATAGATAAAAGTCGAGCATGAATCAACAAAGGGCTTAGGCGTTTTTTTATCACCAAAACCATAAACAGGAAAGCCACTTTCAAGTAGGCGCATGACAAGCGGTGTAAAATCGCTATCGCTTGTCATGAGGGCAAAAATATCTATTGATTTGCTATAGAGTAAATCCATTGCGTCAATAATCATGGCGGAGTCTGTTGCATTTTTACCCGATGTGTATGCAAATTGCTGCATGGGTCTTATGGCGTTTGGATGTAACTTTTCTCTCCAGCCAGTCAGCCGTTGGCTATTCCAATCACCATGCGCATGCCGCACATTGACCATTCCGTGCCTAGATAACTCCTCGATGACGCTTTCAATTGCCATATGGCTAACGTTATCGCAGTCTATGAGTAGCGCTATTTTTTTCCTATCTTGCACAAGTGAACCCTAAGTTAACCAAAAGACATATGTGTATTACTGCGTTTTATTATTGTCGTGTTTTTCAGGTTTAAAGTGTAGCTGCAATTTTAAATACCTTTGATTCTAATAGGCTTGTTAATACTATTACGGGTTAAATAATACATGCCAGTAGCGCTGTTTCGTTCTGATTGCCGTTCTCGCTGGATTTTTGATTGTTTTTTTCGTCTGGTTTTGGTGCGTAGATAATGATTTCTATGCGGCTTTCTATGCAATCATCTAGCTCGACTTCGGTTAAATCTTCTTGTGTGAGGTTGTAGCCAAATACACCATCGTGGGTGATAAAGACGCCTTTTGCTCGCTCAACGCCCTGCTCTTTTAAACCGATTAACCAACGATGCAAGGCTGGGCGGCTGAATATTTTATCGGGCGAAAACCGCCAGCCTTCGCTTTGATAGCCTTCGCCTTGGTTATTGGCTTTTAAAAACCCCTCTTGAGGTATGGCTTGTTCTTGTATCGATATGGCGTCTGAAGTATGCGTATGGTGATGATGAGCTGCTTTTGCCACTGTTTTAGATGAGCCTACTAATATTGCCGGGTTGACCTTGCCGTTTTGAGCAAAACTCACGGGTACTTGTTGGCCATGCCTTTGGGCAATATAGTTGATTAAAGCTTGTTGATCGTTTTTTTGGTATAAATCGGCTTTGTGGCCAATGATGTGGTCGGCTACATCGATTTGCTGGTTGAATGTGTTGTGCTCTGTGTAGCGGGTATTATTGAGTTTGCGGGCATCCACAAGGGTGATGCATTGCTCAATTGATAACACATCGTGATAGTGTTGAGCGCTGAGCACTTCGAGCACTTCTTTTGGGTGGCCTAAGCCTGTTGGCTCGATAAGTAAGCGATCAGGTTTAGCCCGTGTAAGTAGCTGATTTAACGCTATTTGCATGGGTAAACCTGCGGCGCAACACATACAGCCGCCGGGTACTTCTTTAATAAATACGCGCTGCTCTTTATTGTGCTGCCCCTGTATTAGGCTGCCGTCTACGCCAATTTCACCAAATTCGTTGACTAAAATTGCCCAGCGCTCGTGTGCGGGTTTTTGTTTGAGTAGTTCTAAAATAACGGTGGTTTTACCCACACCCAAAAAGCCAGTAATAATATTGGTAGGCACGGCGTAGATGCCTTTTTTTTGTTCAGTCAAGAGAGAGCCCTTTTGCTTTTTATGCTGTGTTGATTTG
>CAKZUG010000036.1 GCA_937920545.1 uncultured Saccharophagus sp. | reverse complement strand
CGCTGTGGTAGTCGCTGTCGATTTTGGCGTTTTACCCATAATACCTTCAACTAATGTTGTAAGCGGATTGGGCTGATTAGTTCCAGACGACGTTGCACGTACAGACACGGTTTGTGTGTTTGGCTGACTGCCTGAAGTCGTGTTATCAACAACCGCTGTTGGTAAGGCTTCTTCAATATATATTTTATCTATATTTAAAGGGTCGCCACTAAAGTTAATACGCAGTTTGTGCGTACCTTTTTTCAATATGCGTCTAGTTAATAAGTTCTCTTCATAAATATCAAAATCACCTGTCATTTTTACGGGCTTGCGAACAGAAATCACGTCACCATTAAGCTGTAACTGTGTTTTTGCATCATCAAGTACGGCAGAAGCAAGTAAAAACAACTCATAAGCAGCCGTTTTTTCTACATTGATACTGTATTCAATCCACTCCTCATCACTAATCCAGCCAATAACTTGGCCGCCATCAGGAGCACGATCAATATCAACACCTTCGTTTTCGCGCGCAATATTATTACCACGGTTTTCTTCAGTCGTATCGCTATATGCGACACCTTCACCACCGCTATTAAAATGCTCTGCCTCAATAATACCCGGCACACTTATAGGTGCTCCACGAAAAGGAGTGCTCGGTGTATTGTTTACAACCGGCTTATTCGATGTTTGATTACCATTTTTCTTTGTTGTCGTAGACTTAGTGGTGTTTGTTGATTTTGTCTTTTTAGTGGAACCTGTAGATTTAGTCGTGGTAGTTGACTTAGTCGATTTGGTCGTTTTCGTTGCCTTTGAATTAGAACCACCAGATGATTTTTCTACGTCAGTACAATCACGCCATACTTTAAAATCGTCAAATTCAATATGTAAATCTCTTGATCCAAAAAATCTTTTATCTGTAGCGCCACCGCCACGGTAACTATGCATAATAATACTGTTAACACTTACTGGCACACCGTATTTTTTACCAGCAGGCACCCTAAACTGCACGTTATTTTGAGATAACATTGTTTTGCCATCAATTTCTACTTTTAATACGCCATTTTTTTTGTTCACATCGTTCATTTTTATCGTTTGGCGTAACGTATGCCACTTACCTTTACTTAATTTAAAGTTATTCTTTTTATCTTTTTTCAGTACAAGGTCTGTTCCGCAGTTACCCTTTCTTCCCGGCAAATAGGTATAAGCAACGAGGCTATCATTTTTTCGCCACATCATACGTGTGCTAAACCCACTGAATATATTTTTTTTGTTTTTAGTACAGCCAACAGGAATACCCGCACCATTAGCAAAACCACCTAAACCAGGCAGTTTACCGCCCGACTTCGCTTCAAAATTACTGGGTAATTTAAAACGATATTCCATAACAGCCGCATCTGTTGGTGTAAATGATCTGTCAAATAAAAATCCTGTTACCTTACCGCCAGATTTACCTTTAGGGTAATGCGCACGTAATACACCTTTACCCACTTTATTTTCTGCTAACCATTTAGAGCCTTTTTTCGTTTTTTCAATACCACGAACTTCACCAGAGGCTTTTGTTTTTTCTGTTGTTTTAAAATCTTTCTTAACTTCATTAATGGTGTATTTTTGAAAATCACCTTTATAATTATTAAAATTAACATCAATAACTTTCTGACAACTATTTTTGGTCATAGCCATCGCCGAAGCGGGAAGTAGTAACCCGACTAAAAGTACATTTTTTGTTATTTTTGTATACATTTTTTTCCTCTCATATTTCACTAAAACTTAAAACTACGACTTTCGATCAACAAACAAAGGTTTCCAGATAGTCATGAAGCATCATTATTAGACAATAAATGCATATTTTCGCGCCAAAAAGGTTACTTATGAGACTTTAAGCATAAAACACTCAAAAATAAATGAACTTATCAAAAATCATATAACTTAAATGAATTAAAACAACAAAAAAAAACTAAAAAGGTTATTGTAAATAGATAAAAAGAATAACAGACATGTAAATCCTATTTATTTAGAATATACAAGGCATGTTTTTTAATAAAAAAAACATTGGAAATATGTGAGTTATGTTTATTTTAAATATCAGTAACAGGAGTCAAAACACAGAAGTGAAATGTTAAATACAGTAGAGCAAAATGGAATAATACCAGTAAGCATAAAGGTGTTTTTAGGGGAAGATTAACATCCGTATTTAATAGTGTTGCTACGCATAATATAAATAAACGGTCATCTCACTCAGATAACACAATAAATGGATTGAGCTAATTTTTTATTTAGGGAACCTCTGATTAACCTCGTAGCGTCTCTGTGTGACCTAGAGCGGTTAATTGCTAGACGTCTTTTGCCGCTAATCGCCGTGGCCCTTCGGGGCTTTCAGAAAACTCGTAAGCACTAGGAAACCTGTCTGCGTTGACTTCGCTTAAAGGGCAACCAGCCCGCCTTTCTCAGCCGCCTAAACAGGAAAACTTTCTGGAAGCCAGAGATGCCGCGAGATCAATCAGAGGTTTCCTTGCGCGCACTTAATAGTATGCAAACGTTATCTTGTATTTATCGAAGGGACGCTATTATATAACGCGTATATTTTATGAGCTACCAGCCCTAAAAGAATATTAAAGGTAAAAAAAAGCCCCATAAATATGGGGCTGAAGTATGTAGAATACTGTTTATACGGCGCTATTAATAAGCACGCACTTTTACAAAGTCACAGTTATTAGATGCATTAAATACAACCTTTTTACCTTTCAATGTTGTGACTTTTACATAGTTATCACTGATGGGAACGGTTACACCACCCGCACGAATAGTTCCTCTAAAGTCACAGCTATCATTAGTAAGGCTATCCCAAATTGCTAATCGCCTACTAGAGAGGTATTCAGGAAAAATGACACAGTTATTACCTGTTAATACAATTTCCTGTCTTGTACCCTCTTTGTAAACCGTACAGTTTTCAGGTGCTGGCTTTTTGGTCGTGCCTGTATTCATTAATTTTTTGACTGTTTCAGTTAATGTTGGCTGCGATACCGTCGCAACAGTTGTGCTGGTGACAGTTTCTAACATTCCATTTTTCACGTTAACTGTAGCATTAACCGTAGCGGTAATAGTCGAGTCAACTAATTCGTTAACCAGTTCATTAACCAACTCATTAATTGTTACTTTAGTTGATTCATTAAGAGTTGTTTTAACCGTTCCATTAACCGTTGCTTTAACCGACCCGTTAGCCGTTGCTTTAACGTTAACCACTGTTTGAATATTATTAGATGCAGGGTTAACCGCCTCTTCAATATAAATCTTATCTAAATTAACGCCTCTCTGCAAAAACTTAACACGTAATGTATTATCTCCTTTTCTAAGCGTACCTTTAAATAATCTATTTTCTATATAAATATTTTTATCACCTGTCTTTTCTATAGGTTTATCTTGAAATAGTGCGTTTCCGTTTAGCAACAATTGAACATATGTATCATTAAAAGGCGATGACGCTAAAGCCGAAATAATATATTGAGACGTTTTTTCTACATTAATTGAATATTCAACCCACTCATTTTTTGCCACCCAACCAATGGCTTGTCCACCATCTGGCGTTCGATCAATATCTACACCTTCATTTTCACGTGCAATATTATTACCCTTGTTGTCATTTGTTGTATCACTGAATGCAACGCCCTCACCACCTCGGTTATAATGCTCTGCCTCAATAACACCGGGTATAGTAATTGGGCTGTCACCGTAAGGTAAGCTTGGGCCACTATTAACTATCGGTGTAGTATCAGCATCTACTTCTTCTGTTGTTTTTTCTATATCTGAGCAATTACGCCAAACTTTGAAATCATCAAATTCAATATATAAATCTCTTGATCCAAAAAAGCGTTTATCTGTTGCAGATCCACCACGGTATGAATGCATAACAATACTGTTAATGCTTACTGGACCACCATACTTTTTACCTTTCTTGACTCTAAATTCAACATCTTTTTCGTTTAACATTGTTTTTCCATCAATCTCGATTTTCAAAACGCCGTTCTTTTTGCCAAGATCATTCATTTTTAATGTCTGGCGGAAAGTATGCCACTCACCTTTGTTTATTTTAAAATCATTCTTACTGTCTTTCTTTAATACATAATCTGTTCCGCACTTACCTGACCGCCCTGGCAAGTACATATAAGCAGCAAGACGGTCATTCTTTCGCCACATCATGCGAGCACTAAATCCACTTAATTCATTTTTCTTATTGGATGTACAACCAACAGGAATGCCTGCGCCATTAGCAAAGCCGCCTAAACCAGGTAATTTACCACCCGACTTTGCCTCAAAATTACTGGGCACTTTAAAACGATACTCCATAATAGCGTTATCTGTTTTAGGGAATGTTTTATCAAATAAAAATCCAGTAACTATACCTCCAGATTTTTTCTTTGGGTAATGCGCCCTAAATACACCGTTACCCACTTTGTTTTCTGCTGCCCACTTAGAGCTTTTTTCTGTTTTTTCAATACCACGAACTTCACCAGAGGCTTTTGTGTTATCTGCTGTTTTTTCGACCTTAACTTTATCTTTAGTCTTTTTGTTTAAATTATTCTTTATGATGTCTTTTTCTTTTTCACTCTCAAAATCTTTATTTAACTTATCAATAGTATAATTTTTAAAACTACCACTGTGATTATTGAAATCGACATCAATAACTTTCTCGCAAGAGTTTGATGCTAAAGCCGAAGCAGGTATAAGCATTCCTGCTAAAAATATGCTTTTAGTTATTTTAGTATTCATATTACGTTCCTCGCTATGTTAGATCACAAAGCAGCTTCCTCTATCAAGCTTTATTCAACATCAAGCTGCTTCTCGCTAAGTGAAGTAATATTATTAGACAAAAAGTAAGTTTTTTCTCTTCCACATCTACACGAATGAGACTTTAAGCATGAAAAACTTAAAAATAATTAAATTAAAAAAAGATCCATACCAATATGCTCTAAATCTATTTAATTTAAACATCAAACGCTATACCGTTATTCCTTTAAAGGCTAAAAAAACAAAAATCAACAACAAAAACTTATATGTTAAAAAATGCACTGTTGTAACCAAAATTAATATAAACAACACAAAAGTGTCAACAAAAGACAATTAACCTAACACTAAGGTAGGAAGTGATTTTTAAAAAATGAGGATCTAGCCGCCTCGTTAAACTCAAACGACACGCGCCATACAAGTAACAGCTCAGACAGGTTAATACAGTGCTGGCGGCATACATAAAAAATAGCCATTACCTTCGTGTAAGGCGCACGTAAAGCAGCACTAAAACATAACGCTACTTATTAAGTAGCGACGTATCGATGGTTAAGCCTTTTTTATAGATGGTACTCAGTATAAGTGCGCTATAATAGGCGGCCAATATTAAGAGTTTATACCGCTGTGACAACGCTTAACCCCCGCCAAAAAGAAGCCGTTAAATACATTGATGGCCCGTGCCTTGTGCTTGCCGGTGCAGGCTCAGGTAAAACCAGTGTGATTACCCGAAAAATTGCCTATTTAATTGAGCAATGCGATATGCCTGCGCGCCATATTGCCGCCGTTACCTTTACCAACAAAGCTGCCCGCGAGATGAAAGAGCGTGTCACCAAACTGGTACAAGGCAAGGCATCGCGCGGGTTAACGGTATCGACGTTTCATAATTTGGGGCTAAATATTATCCGCCGTGAGCACAAAATACTCGGCTATAAAGCAGGCTTTACTATTTTTGATGCCGATGACGCGGGCGGTTTAATTAAAGATATTGCCATGAAAGACGGCGATCAAAACGCCGATTTGCTCGATCAAATTCAGTCGCAAATTTCTAATTGGAAAAGCGGGCTCATCCCGCCCGACCAAGCATTATCTATGGCGCAAAGCCCCGCCGAGCAAACATGGGCGCTTATTTATGAGCGTTACGATAAAGCCCTAAAGGCCTACAATGCCGTCGATTTTGACGATTTAATTCGCGTACCCTCGCAGCTGTTTTCCAGCAACCCCGAGGTGCTCGCCCGCTGGCAGCGTAAAATCCGCTATTTATTGGTTGATGAGTACCAAGACACCAACTCAAGCCAGTATTCCATGATTCATCAGCTGGTCGGTAATAAAGGTGCGCTTACCGTGGTGGGCGATGACGACCAATCTATCTATGCTTGGCGTGGTGCGCGGCCCGAGAATATATCATCGTTAAAAGACGACTTTCCTAATTTGCATGTGGTAAAACTTGAGCAAAATTACCGTTCGACAAAACGCGTATTAAAAGTCGCTAACACCCTTATTGCTAACAACCCGCACGAGTTTGAAAAAACCCTGTGGAGTGATTTAGGCATGGGCGAGCACATTAAAATTGTTAAATGTAAAAGCGAAGATGCCGAAGCCGAGCGCGTGGCCACCGAAATTTTAACCCAGCGTATTCGTAGGCAATGTAAGTTTAAAGATTTTGCCGTGCTGTACCGAGGCAACCACCAAGCCCGTTTAATTGAGCTTAAATTACAGCAGCACCAAATACCCTATATTTTAAGTGGTGGCACCAGCTTTTTTGGCCGTGCCGAGATCAAAGATATCATGGCCTATTTGCGCCTAGTGGTGAACAGCGACGACGACAACGCCTTTTTACGCGCGGTAAATACGCCGCGCCGTCAAATAGGCACAGGCACCCTAGAAGCACTTGGGCGTTACGCCAACGAGCGCGAAATTAGCCTGTGCGATGCCTGCGAAGAAGTCGGCGTGCAATCGGTGATTCCTAAAAAAGGGCTTGAGCGTATTCGTAAATTTTCGGCGTGGCTCACCAATGCCCGCCAAAACTGCCACAATAACGACCCAATCGCTGCCATTAATGAAATTATCGACGATATTGATTACGTGGGCTGGCTCAACCAAACCAGCACCTCGCCTAAAATGGCCGAGCGCCGTATGGAAAACGTCACCACACTGGTTGAAAATATCGAGCGCAGCCTCGCCAGAGACGAAGAAGAAAACGACGATTTTGACGGTGAAACACTAATCAACCGCGCCATCTCAAAATTACTACTACAAGATTTACTCGAACGCCAAGAAAAAGAAGACGACACCGACGCAGTACAGCTGCTGACGTTACATGCGTCAAAAGGGCTAGAGTACCCACACGTTTATTTGATTGGCATGGAAGAAGGCTTATTACCGCACCGCAACAGCATCGAAGAAGATAACATCGAAGAAGAGCGCAGGCTCACCTATGTGGGCATTACCCGCGCCCAGCGCACTCTCACCATGACGCTAGCAGGTAGCCGTAAACAGTTTGGCGAGAAAAACCAAACCGACCCCAGCCGCTTTTTAGATGAACTGCCCGAAGAGGACATCGAAAAAGAAGGGTTCACCCAAGCCAGCCCCGAGCAAATAGAAAAAAAGGGCAAAGAAACCCTCAGTTCATTAAAAGGGATGTTTGATTAACTCGGATGAATGTTAAGGTTAGATAGTCAATTTAAGCCAGCACCAACGAACACCTACCAATAAGCCCACACGACATTTCTAATACCTGATGTGTCGTGTGAGCTTATTAGAAATAAATACCCTGAGTAAGATAACCTTTAAAAATAAAAGCCTTATTTAGCTTGTGAGCAGAAGCTCGAGTACTGTTTATTTGTAACTTGAAAGCATGGCGCTCATGCTTAAACAGTAGCAAGCGCTTACTGCACAGCCTTCTACCCGCGATCACACCAGCTTAACCAACGCTCCTCGCCCAAATTCAACACAAAAAAAAGCAGGCCGAAGCCTGCTTTTACATTTATATCGCAATCTGCATTGCCGCTATGATTACTGCGCAGCAGATACCATGTAATCTACCGCCACTTGAATCTCCTCATCGCTACAATCGCTACACAAACCCTTAGCAGGCATGCCACCAATACCGTTAATAGCATTAACGTATAACTGCTCTTTACCCTTTGCTATACGTGGGCTCCATGCAGCGTTATCGGCGTATTTAGGCGCACCAGCAGCACCGCTTGCATGACATAACGAACATTTCCCGTCATAAATTTCTTTACCAGAACGTGGGCCGGCCGCAACAGGTGCAGCTGCAACAGCCGCCTTAGCGCAAGGATCACCCGCCATACATACCTCACCCACAGGTGAAATACGCGATGCGATATCATCAGTTGCAAGCACATACGAAGAAACCAGCACAGCTAAAACTGCAACACATTTAACCACTATTTTCATAAACTTAACCTTTATATTAATACACAATTTAGGCAATTATAGAGCGTTTTAAGGGGCTTGTCAGTTGGCGAACTCGTAAATAACACAAAGCCGCATACATTCAGTTACACAACCCCCTAATACATATCTTTACGGCAAACCCCGTTAGAGGTATTATGCGCATCAATCTTTTACGCATCCGTAGCTCAGCTGGATAGAGTAGGTGGCTTCGAACCACTTGGTCGGGGGTTCGAATCCCTCCGG
>CAKZUG010000035.1 GCA_937920545.1 uncultured Saccharophagus sp. | reverse complement strand
TTGTTTAATATAATATTAATATTAGATTAATTTGGCCGCTGTACAACAATTATATGACGATTAAAGCACATGCCTATGTTTTGCCGTGGATGGAGTTAGCAGTTCTGCTCAAAATATGCGCGTTCAAACATATATTGAACGAACTTTACTATTACGCACCTGCATTTAAAGCGCTTAAGCGTTCAGGCGTACCCACATCGACCCACTCTTCCTTAGAGATGTATGCCTTGAGCTGTGCTTGACTCATCGCCCAAACAAACACTTCCTTTAATGCAAAACAACCACGGGCATGAGGGTAGTGCTTAATAAGGTTGGGGGATAAAACACTGACGCCACTGAATGTAAATGTGCTGATTCCGGGTAAGACAGGGGTTAGAAAATCTCCCTTTAGGCTAAAATCACCTTCTGGATGATGCTTGGGGTTATTGACTAGCGCCAACAAGCCCAGGCAAGAGCCGTTTACTTTATGAGCAGACGATAGTGCCCCCTCAAACCCTCCAGGTAACCAGACATCGCCATTGACGAGCAAAAAGGGCGAGCCACCCAACAGAGGTAAAGCTTGATTGATCGCGCCCGCGGTTTCGAGTGCTTCGGGCTCATAGGAGTAGGTCAATGTCGCGCCCCACTGTTCCCCAGAGCCAAGCGCAGTTTCAATCTTAGCGCCAAGGTATGACACATTAATCACTATATCGGTAATGCCTGCACGCACCAAATGCCGAATATGATGCTCAATCAGAGAAATATTATTAACACACAGCAGAGGCTTAGGCGTATTGAGCGTGAGCGGACGCATTCGTTTGCCCTCGCCCGCAGCCAGTATCATTGCCTTGCGTATATTATGCGTCATGAATAGTTACTTCTTTCATCCATGACTGCTTATTTATGACGGGCATTATGCGCTGTTCAAATAGCGCTGCAAAATCAGATAAATCGTCGTAATCATGCAGAACGTCACGCACATAGTGTACAACCAAGGGCAAGTCATTCAAATAATCGGATTTATTGTCCCGCAAGTGTAAGCGCGCAAACACCCCAAGCACTTTGATGTGTCGCTGCAAGCCCATTAAGTCAAACCACGTTAAAAACTGCTTTTCACTGGTGTTCGAGATTAAACCCGCATCTAAGGCTAGATTGCCATACGCCACAGCCCATTGTTTAACTTGGATTTTTGGCCACGCAATGTAGCAATCTTTAAGTAACGAGACTAAATCGTAAGTAATGGGGCCGATAACCGCATCCTGGAAATCAATCAAAGCTGGGGCGCTACCCGCCAATAATATGTTACGCGAGTGAAAATCGCGGTGCACTACCACCTGCGGTTGCGCGGTTGCCTGATCAACAAGCAAGTTAAAGGCACCATCAACAACGGCTTGCTCTGACGCGGTCAACGTTAAACCCAATAACACCTCCACAAACCAACGGCTAAATAACGCCAATTCGGCGTGCAGTAAGGTGCCGTTATAATGAGGGAACACCGCATCACGAGGTAGAGTTTGCATATGCAATAGACCTGTAAGCGCCTCACCATACAGACCGTTAACGGTATCCGCACTTAAGCAGTCCAGTAAATGTGTATTGCCTAAATCCTCAATTAATAACCAACCGTTATTTTTATTACAACTGTGCACTTTAGGCACACGCACACCATGAGCATATAAAAAACGAGCAATATCGACAAAAGCATGAGTGTTTTCTGTCTCTGGTGGTGCGAACACAGCCAAATAAGCCTCACTAAAATCCGTCGATATAAGACGGTAATATCGTCTAAAACCAGCATCACCGTTTAACGGTGTAAGCGTAATATGGCTTGGATCCAAATCAAGGCGACGCAGTACAAGTGGTAGCTGCTGATATATCCACTGTTCAAATTCAGTGGGCAAAGGTGTAGAACATCCTGTTATTGTCATTGTTTTTTATCCACATAATGAGCCACGATTATCTATTACGTCGCTCTCATATTTTTATTTTTACATGTAATCATGGCACGATGACATACCTGCTGCTTATTTTAACGCGATTAAACACGGGTGTTTAATACGCCTTTAGCGTGTATTTGTTCGATCAGCCATGCATAATGCACTATTGCTCTAACATCGGCATTTACTATTTATATTTGCTGCAATTAATGTAGCATAACACTTTTTTAGGCTTACTCACTTTGACAAAAGTACACTCTTTAACACGTGCAATTAGCGCACTACACCAGCATGTATTTACCGCTAATATATTAGGCTTAATTATAGTCAGCTCTTGGCCGTACGCCCACGCTGATGTACTGCAAACTACCGACAAATTGAGCATATCAAACCCAACTAATTATGTACGCTGCTACAATACCAACAGCCATCTCAATAATGCAGCCCAGCGCTGGGTGTGCAAAAAGCCAAACACGCAAAGCTCAACAGATCTCGACACATCCGATAAGCACCATTTAGCAGCATTCGACTTTATCCCAACCAAACAACTGCAGGCGCATGCGCCTCTTTCTGTTCCTGTGGGCTGCTCGGGTATTTATCAAGCCCCTGCGGGGTTTGAACAAGCCAGTTCGATTAATGTTCTACAGCATGATCTAGTTATCGAAGCCGATGCATCAAGGCTTGAGGGCACGAAAAACGCCACGCTAACAGGTGATGTATTTGTGCAGCAAGGCCCCCGTGTTGTGCGCGCCGACACCATGATCTTTGACAACACCAAGCAATTAGCCACGCTTTCTGGCGGTGTTGCCATACGCAATCCAGGTGTCATCATTCGCGGCGAGCAAGCCACCATGTCGACCATTAAAAATGAGGCAAGCTTTGAGCAGGCTATGTTTGTACTGCACGACCAGCACATGCGTGGCAGTGCGACATCTATTACCCAATCTGAAGGCGGCGTCATTACACTTAACGGCGGGCAAATAACCAGCTGCGAGCCCAACCAAAAAGGCTGGACACTCAACGGCTCCGAAATCAAGATCGATTACGATAAAGGTCAAGGCTCAGGAAGAAACATTACACTTAAACTTGGCTCTGTACCTGTTTTATATACCCCTTATATCGCCTTCCCCTTAGGGGACGAGCGCAAGTCAGGCTTTCTTTTTCCTGAAATTAGCAGCACGGATAATGGTGGCCTCGATTTAGCTTTACCCTATTATTTTAATTTAGCACCTAACTATGACGCGACTGTTACACCGAGATTGATTTCTGGTCGCGGCGCCATGCTCGAACTAGAAGGACGTTATCTAAGCTCAAAATTTTACAATGAAGCCAACGTGGGGTTTTTACCTCAAGATAACGGCGGTGGTGATACCGACCTAGATACACTCATTGCCAGTGGCGACATCAGTGAAGACGAAGCACGCCCACACCAAGACCAAAACCGATGGGTCGTTCAGTTCAACCAAGAAGGCGGCGCAGTAAGCCAAAAAGGCTGGTACTCATCAATTAACTTTACCCGCGTAAGCGATATTGATTACTTTCGCGATATAGGCGACAGCGCCTTCGACCCTCAAAACGAAAGCTTTGTGACACAGCGCTTAGAAGCAGGCTACCTTTTTGATCATTGGACCGTGAGCACGCTTATCGAAAACAACCAAGTCTTGCTACGTGACCTAGATAACCCATACAAAAAAGAGCCACAAATTGTTGCCAATGGTCAATACCGCCATAACGGCTTGCATTACACACTGTCCAATGACTTAACCCGTTTTGGCCATACGGACCAAGCCTTTCGCAACGGCCAAACGGTATTGACGGGCACACGCCTAGCCACCGACTACCGCATCGCTAAACCCTACATTGGCCGCTGGGGGTTTATTAAACCCCAAGTCGGCTACAAGGCGCTGGCATATGTTTTGGATAACGATGGTTTAAATAACATTCAAGATAACTCGCCCGCAGTGGGAACCGCCCAAGCCAGCCTCGACCTTGGATTGGTATTTGAAAATAATAGCGGCCACTTTTACCAAACCTTCGAACCCCGCGCGTATTTGCTGTTTCGCGAGTTTAGCGACCATGATAATTTATTTGGCGTCACCGACGACAATCGCGACATCAACTTTGACACCTCTTTGCGCACCTTTAGCTACAGCCAACTATTTAGAGATAGTCGCTTTAGCGGAAAAGACCGCTTAGACGATGCCAGCCAAGCCACGCTGGGTTTTACCGCCCGTTGGATGGACAAAAGTACGCAAGCCGAAAAACTTAACATCAGCATGGGGCAAGTCTTTCACTTTCGCGATAGACGCATTGGGTTACGGGGCAGCGATCAAGAAACCGAACAAACATCTGAGCTTGCCGCCGATATGCAACTTTACCTAGGCGAGACATCCCAGTATTACCTTAATACTATTTACGACACCGAGAGCAAGCGTATTACCCGCGCCAACTCGGGCATCACGTACGCTCAAAACGATACCAGTACGCTTTATAATGTGTCTTACTCTTACGTACGTGATTACCGCCAAGCCTCTGCCGCAGCGGGCACCACAAATGCCACCGATATCGACCAAATTGATTTAGCCATGGCCAAGCCACTCAGCCCACAATGGCAAATTATGGCGCGCTACAACTACGATTTCACACAAAAACAAGAACTTGAAGCCTTTGTTGGGTTCGAATATAACGATTGTTGTTATCGGTTATTGATGTTGGCTCGACATTGGTTAGACAGTAATATAGCCTCTCTTACCAGTAACGATGATCTCGAATATGATCAAGGTATCTTTTTTGAGTTACATCTCAAAGGCTTGGGTGGCTCAGGTAAACGAGTAACCAGCATCCTAAAAGACAGCATTCGCGGTTACCGCGAGCGCAACTAATAAATAATGTGGAACTTATGCAAGTGTTAAAAAAAATAGCAACATTCGGTGTGATCGGCCTCCTCTCATTTTCGGCACACGCACAAATACAAATGCTCGATCGCGTCATTGCGGTTATCAATAATATCGCGGTCACGCAAAGCCAGCTAGACAACCGCATGGTCGACGTTGAAAAACGCAGTGCCGCAGCCGGTGTAAACCTGCCCTCCAGCGACGTACTCAAACAGCAAATACTCGATCAGCTTGTTGTTGAAAGCCTACAGCTTGACCTTGCTAAACGCTTTGAAGTGGTCATCCCAGATGAAGAAGTCAACGGTGCCGTTGAAAACATCATCAAAAGCAACAAAATTACCGAACAGCAATTTTTTGAGCAGCTCAAACGCGACGGGCTAAGCTACAGCGAGCTACGCGAGAGCCTACGCCGACAACTCACCATACAAACCGTGACCGAAGGTGTGGTATCACGCCGCATTCGTATTTCTGAGCGCGAAGTCGAAAACTTTTTAAAGTCGGCCGACGCACAAGTATGGGCGCTGCCCGATTACCGCATTGGTCATATCTTGGTGGCTTTACCTTCATCCCCCTCAAGTGACGACGCCAAAGCCGCACAAGATAAAGCCAGCGATATTTATAGCCGCTTACAAGCGGGAGCTAAATTTGCCGATACCGCCATTGCTGAATCAAACGGCCAAATGGCCCTGAATGGCGGCGATTTAGGCTGGCGCAAACCGTCAGAACTCCCCACATTGTTTGCCGATGCATTAAAAGATATGGATACAAACGACATCAGCACACCACTGCGTAGCCAAGCGGGCTTTCACATCATTAAAGTATACGAAGTACGTGGCCAGCAAAAGCGCGTTGTTAAGCAAAACCGTTCGCGCCATATTTTGCTTAAAACCTCAGAAATTTTAGACGACAACCAAGCCAAAGATAAACTCGCTCAAATTCGCCAACGTATTTTAAACGGCGAAGATTTTGGCAGCTTAGCCAAAGAGTTTTCAGAAGATATAGGCACACGTTTATCGGGTGGCGACCTAGGCTGGTCATCGCCCGGTTTATTTGTACCCGCGTTTGAACGCACCATTAAAGAAAGTAAAGTAGGCGAGATTAGCACACCATTTAAAAGTCGTTTTGGCTGGCATATATTGCAAGTACAAGAGCGTCGCGACGAAGATATGACCAAACAAGCGTTAAGCAACCGCGCGCGCAATATTATTATGGGCCGTCGCTTTGAAGACGAAACACAAATTTGGATACAAGAACTGCGCGACGATGCTTACATCGACATTAAAATTTAAACCGTATAATCACTAGTAAAATCACATGCACATTATTAAAAGTACACGCATATCATGACAAGCACACAAAATGGCCTTACCTCCCGCCTCATCGCCCTCACTCCGGGCGAGCCGGCAGGCATTGGGCCTGACCTGACCGCCATGCTGGCGCAAACCGCGCGCGACTACCCATTGGTTGTTATTGCCGATGCCAGCATGCTAGAACAGCGCGCCACGCAACTTGGGTTACCACTACAAACGCATCAACTAGATGCAACTTACACTATTGATGATATTACCAAGCAGGCTGGTCATATCAGCGTGCAGCACACACCTTTATCACATACCGTCACAGCAGGTAAACTCGATACAGGCAACAGCCAATACGTATTAGACACCCTCACTTTGGCGGCCAACGGATGTATGCAAAACACCTTTGGCGCAGTCGTTACAGGGCCTGTACAGAAAAGCGTGATCAACCAAGCAGGTATCGCCTTTTCCGGGCATACCGAATTTTTTGCCGACATCAGCCATACCCCAAAGGTAGTGATGATGCTGGCGTGCGAGACATTACGCGTGGCACTGGCAACAACGCACATACCCCTCAAAGAGGTATCGAACGCGATTACTGCAAACAGCCTAACCGATGTGATGCGTATTTTACTCGCCGACTTACAGATTAAGTTTGGCATTACTCAACCGCGAGTTTTAGTCTGCGGCCTTAACCCACACGCAGGCGAAGACGGCCACCTTGGCACCGAAGAAATCACCACTATTACTCCCGTGCTCAACGCATTTAGAGAGCAAGGCCATGATGTGGTTGGCCCGCTGCCTGCCGACACACTGTTTAACCCGCATTACCTCGATAACGCAGATGCCGTACTCGCCATGTACCACGACCAAGGCTTACCCGTGCTGAAGCATGTTGGGTTTGGCAATGCCGTTAATATTACGCTGGGCTTGCCGTTTATTCGTACATCGGTCGATCACGGTACCGCGCTCGATTTAGCCGGAACAGGTAACATTAATATTGGCAGCCTAAACGTGGCCATCGACCAAGCCAACATGCTGGTTAACGCCAAACGCTTACACGGTCAGCTGGCTTAGCCCGCAGCCCTTATCCTCTTATCACCAAGCCTGCAAGGCAATACATATGAAAAAAACACACAACGGCCTTTCGCCTACCCATAAAGCGCGCAAACGCTTTGGCCAAAACTTTTTGATTGATATGGGCATTATTACGGGTATTGTACGCTCGGTTAGCCCCAAAGCGACCGACAACATGGTCGAAATTGGCCCAGGCCAAGGCGCGATTACCTCACTTATTGTGGAACACTGCCAAAACCTAAACGTGATAGAACTAGACCGCGATTTGATCCCCATTTTGTTGGCACAGTTTGCCAATATTAAAGGGTTTAAAATCCATCAAGCCGATGCGCTTAAATTTGATTTTGCTAGCCTCACCAGTAGCGATAATCCGCTGCGCGTTGTGGGCAACCTGCCTTATAACATCTCGACACCGCTCATATTTCACCTGCTAAGCTTTCAGTCGCAAATTAAAGACATGCACTTTATGCTGCAAAAAGAAGTGGTTTTGCGCCTATGTGCTCAGCCCGGTGAAAAAAACTATGGGCGCTTATCAGTGATGACACAATATTTATGCGCCGTTGAAAATCTATTTGATGTGCCACCTGAAAGCTTCGACCCGCGGCCCAAAGTCGACTCAGCCATTGTGCGTCTCACCCCCCACAAACCCCTGCCTTTTACCGCCAACCACCCCGATAAACTTGCGCATCTGGTAAAAACAGCATTTGCACAACGCCGTAAAACATTGCGCAATAACTTAAAAAACTTAAATGAAACATTCAACTTTGAAACGCTAGACTTAGATTTATCATGCCGCCCCGAAAACGTATCGCTTGAGCAGTACGTCACCATGTGTAATACCATTTGGCCATAAACCAAAAACAGGCTACACGCAGCGCGACACAGAGAGCAACACAAAGAGCAACACAAAGAGATATCGCATGAAAATAACCACACAAACACAGTACTTACCCGAGCACTGCGACCCAGAAAATAACCGCTTCGTGTTTTCATACACCATATCGATTACCAATACAGGCAACAAAAGCGTGCAGCTTAAATCGCGCTACTGGCACATAGAAGACGGCAACGCCCAAATACAAGAAGTTAAAGGCGAAGGCGTGATAGGTGAGCAGCCGCATATTGCCCCCGGCGAGACATTTGAATATACCAGTGGCACCGTCTTACCCACACGCTTTGCCACCATGCAAGGCCACTACACCATGGAAAACGAAGACGGCAGCACCTTTGATGCACCCATTAGCCCGTTTGTACTCGCGCCACCCGGTGCCCTGCACTAATATAATTAACATGCATTTATCGTGAACACCTATTGATGATTAAAATGTATTTATGATATGAGTGCCACTATATTACATACACACAACAAAGCTAAAAGCAGACAAGCAACACACTAAGGAAAACACATGGCAACCTACGCCATTGGCGATATACAAGGCTGCTATAGCGCCTTCCAAGCCCTGCTCACCCAAATACAGTTTGACCCAAACCAAGACACCTTATGGATAGCCGGTGACTTGGTTAACCGTGGCGAAAACAACGTCGACACACTGCGTTTTATCAAACAGCTCGGCCCCCGCGCCAAAGTTGTCTTAGGTAATCACGATTTACATTTACTCGCGCACGCATACGGTGTCAGACCATTACACCCCAGCGATACGTTACAAGACGTTTTAACGGCACCCGATAAAGACAGCTTACTTAACTGGTTACAACAGCAACCGCTGATGCATTACGATGCCACACATAATGTGGCCATGACCCATGCAGGCATTCCCCCTACTTGGAGTATTAAAAAAGCCATAAAGCGCGCCCATGAAGTCGAAATGGTATTACGCGATAGCACACTTGCCCCCAACTTTTTCTTTAACATGTACGGCAACCAACCCGACACATGGGATAAAACCCTCACAGGCACAGACCGCCTACGTGTGATCACCAATTACTTTACCCGCATGCGCTTCTGCGATGCTCACGGTAAACTCGAACTGGCTACCAAAAACAACCCTAACAATGCACCCGCAGGCTTTGCACCGTGGTTTAGCCACCCAACACCCAAATGGCAAGGTACCAAACTGGTATTTGGTCACTGGGCAGCACTAGAAGGCACCACTCACACACCGAACTGCATAGCGCTAGATACGGGTTGCGTATGGGGTGGCCGCCTAACAGCCTACTGCCTAGAAAGCCAAAAAAAATACAGCGTAAAAGCGTAAAAACACACAATAATAGAAAACCTATTTTGCGCGTCGGCAATACTTTTGATACACAACATCTATAGCCAGATTATTAGAGGCTAACGCATTTTTGCCATACCCACTCAAAACCTCACACGTTATACTCTTTAGTATTTTTAGCACTTTTTAATCGCCAGAAGAGAACAATAATGATAAAAATACTTAATCGCTGCTATCACGCACTCAACATTAGACTTGCCAGCGCTCACTTAACCCTGCTACTTAGTGCGCTTTTCGTACACAGTAATAGCCACGCCAATCCATTATTAGAAAAAGACACACACCATGCGTTTTATCATGCGCCAGCCTCTGTATTACAGGCTAATTTTGTTAACCCACCAGAGCAAGTCAAACCTTGGGTATATTGGTATTGGATAAGCGATCACGTTTCTAAAACAGGTATAGAAAACGATTTAGCCGCAATGCAAAAAGCAGGCATTAGCACGGCCCTGATTGGTATTATTCACCTTAGAGGCAAACAAGGCGAAGTAACAGCACTCAGCGAACCGTGGTGGGAGCATGTACGTTTTGCGATTAAAACCGCCGCCAAATACAATATCGATATTGGTTTATTTAACTCACCGGGCTGGAGCCAATCAGGCGGGCCGTGGGTAGGCTTAGATAAATCTATGCGCTACCTAGACTCAACCGAATACAATGTTAAAAGCGGCCAACAGGTTAACCTTACACTGCCTAGCCCCACCGATTTTTATCAAGATGTCCGCGTATTGGCATTTAAAACACCCGCCTTTGAGAACATCATACTTGCACCCAGCAACAGTAAACTTGCGGTTAGCCAAGTAACCATCGATCCAAATAGTGGCAAAAATACACATACCCTTATTGAAAAAAACAACGCCAATGAGCTATTTGATGGCGATGTAAAAACCGTGTATCGCATCCCTCAATCTGTGCTTAATCATGAGCGTAAAGGCACAAAAAGCAACGGTGTTTTGCAACTCGACTTTACTCAAGACACGCCCTTTGATGTACGCACAATAGAAATTCACCCCCACAATACTTTCACAACACAGGTCACGCTATCGGCTAAAAATAGCGCGGGTGTCTTTGAGCCTATAAAAACATTTGAATTGCAACGCCCCTTTAAAAAAGCGAATATTGGCCCCGATCATGACGCACCCATTGTGGTGAGCTTTCCCGCAGTATCATCACAGCATTTTAGATTAACGTTTAATGGCTTTAAATTTCACGGCAGATCAAAACCCGATGAATATGCAGGTATTAAAGAAATAGTATTATCCAAAGGCTATAAATTAGAGCGCTATGTCGAAAAAAAATTAGCCAAGGTTTTTCCTAATCCGTCACCTAAATTTGATAGTTATTTATGGCCGTTTCCCACGCCCGCACAAAAACCTAACATGATCATCAAACAAGAAAACGTGTTAGATATTACGTCGCAGGTAAAAAACAATACGCTTAACTGGCAAGCACCCCACCAAGGCGACTGGACAATTGTGAGATACTTTATGCGCACTACGGGCACAGAAAACGGCCCCTCAAGTAAAGCCGCGCGCGGCCCAGAAATAGACAAACTCAGCAAACCGATTGCGCAGTTTCATTTTGATGCCTACATTGGCCACATTCTTAACACCATGCCCGCACAAGACAGAACCGCCTTAAAATATGCGGTAGTTGATAGCTACGAGCAAGGCGCGCAAAACTGGACAGACAACTTTGCTCAAAAATTTAAAGCCCACTACAACTATGACCCCATCCCCTACTTACCCGTTTACACAGGCCGCGTAGTGAACAGCGTAGAAAAAAGCGAGCGCTTTTTATGGGATGTACGTCGCTTTGTTGCCGATGGCGTTGCCTATGAATACACCGCTGGTTTGCGTGAACGCGCAAACGAAAACGGCTTAAAATTATGGCTAGAAAATTATGGCCACTGGGGTTTTCCCGGTGAGTTTTTGCAGTATGGCGGCCAAGCCGATATTGTCAGTGGCGAATTTTGGGCCAGCGGTAACTTAGGCTCAATAGAGCTAAAAGCCGCCTCATCGGCAGCCCATATCTATGGGCATAAAACCATTATGTCTGAATCATTTACCGCAGGGCGTAGCAGTAGTTTTAAAAATCATCCGTGGAATTTTAAAAAGCGGGGCGACTGGTCATTTGTAGAAGGTGTTAACCATACCTTGCTGCATGTGTATATTCATCAAGCCTACGAAGACACCTTGCCCGGCGTAAACGCTTGGTTTGGCTCAGAGTTTAATCGCCATAACACATGGTTTGATTTTATGGGTAGCTGGCTTGATTACATTAAACGTGCAAACTATTTGATGCAACAAGGTAATTATGTTGCCGACATCATGTATTTTATTGGTGAAGATGCCCCTAAAATGACAGGTGAAATTAACCCCGCATTACCGCATGGCTACTCTTATGATTTTATTAATGCCGAGGTTATTTTAAACCGTTTAACATTTAAAAATGGTGCATACTATTTACCTAACGGCACCACGTTTAGTTTATTAGTGCTGCCTAATTTAGATAATATACGCCCAGCGGTTTTACAAAAAATTCAAACGCTGGTTAAGCAAGGTGGCGTTATTTACGGGCCAAAACCACAACGCTCACCCAGCTTAAAAAATTACCCACACGCCGATAAAGAAGTAAAACAACTAGCGGATACGCTATGGCAAAACATAGACGGTAAAAAAGTACAACAAACCCAATACGGTAAAGGCTATATTTTTTACTCGCAAGATAAAAACGTTGATTTAACGCCGCTACTTAAAAAGGCAGGCAGCACGCCAGACATAACAAACTTGCCTAACGATATTATTTGGAGCCACCGCAGCAGTGACACCCATGATATTTATTTTATCGCCAACCAACTAGAAAAAACCGTTAACATTCAACCCAGCTTACGCTTTAGCGCCACACATGGTCAGCCCTATATTTATAACGCTGTGACAGGCAATATAAAAAAAGCGGCACACTACACAATAAGCGATAACCGCATAGTGCTGCCTTTTGAGCTAAAAGGGCTAGAATCTACTTTTTTTGTGTTTGAAAAAAACAACACCAAAACAAGTAAAACACCCAGCCTTAAAAACATAACGTATGCCGGCAATACCACATGGCTACCTACCGAAATAAACCACAACGGCAACACTATTGTAGAGATAGCAAAAAACGGTGATTACACTTTTACCACCCATAAAAACAAAGTAAACACCGCGAAAATAACCGATATCCCCACACCCGTTATACTGAACAAACCTTGGCAACTGACGTTTGAGGAAAACCGCGATGTCCCGACATCGCTTACACTCGATAGCTTAACATCGTTAACTAATCTTACCCCTTATGCGTTAAAGCACTACTCAGGCAGTATTCAATACGCAACCACATTTGAGCTAACCGATACAATGCTACGCAGCGACCATATATTGCAGCTGGATTTAGGCGAAGTGGGCGTGATTGCCAATGTCACCCTTAACGGTAAGCACTTAGGGGATGTATGGAGCCGACCAATGACGCTTGACATTAGTGATGCTGCAAAAAAAGGCAAAAACCACTTAGTTATTAACGTCGCGACCACATGGCAAAACCGACGCTTGGCCGATCATCTCTTCCCAGAGGTATTCCCTGACGGCACCCCAAAAACGTTCTCGACAAACACAACGTTTGAGCACGCTAAAATACCCAAAAAACCAGTATTGCAACCTTCAGGCTTAATAGGGCCGGTTAGCGTTAGTGCAATTAAAAAGCACAAGCTGTAGTTACTGCTAATAAAACGGCGATTAAAAATACATCCTAAAAATATGTATTTTTAATCGCATGTAATCCAAAAAGCACCGATTAAGCAAACACATAAATACTGAAAAAGGCGCCTAACATTCAAAAATTGATGGTTTAATAATACATAAAAGAGCTATACGTAACCATTAGGGTTGTTTTTTTGCCAGCGCCAAGTGTCTTCTATCATTCGCTCTATACCAAACTCGGCTTGCCAGCCTAAGGCTGTATTAGCAAGTGCAGCATCGGCATAACAGGTTGCAATATCCCCTGCACGACGCGGCTTTATTTCAAACGCTATTTCTTTTTGGCTGGTTTTTTCAAAAGCGGCAATAATTTGCTTAACGCTATAACCCTGGCCCGTACCCAAATTATACGTATATACATCGGCTTTGGCATCGAGCAACTTAGCAAGCGCCTTGACATGGCCGTTAGCCAAATCTACCACATGAATATAATCGCGCACGCCAGTGCCATCGGGCGTGGGGTAATCGTCGCCAAACACACCCAGTTTAGGTAAACGCCCTACGGCCACTTGCGCCACATACGGCAATAAATTATTAGGGATGCCTTTTGGGTCTTCACCTATTGTGCCGCTTTCATGTGCGCCTATGGGGTTAAAGTACCGCAGCAAGCTTACTCGCCAAGGGCTATTTGGCACAGCACACACATCGCGTAGTATATCCTCAACCATCAGCTTACTGGCACCATATGGGTTGGTGGTCGATGTGGGGAATTGCTCGGTAATCGGGACGCTAGCCGGGTCTCCGTACACCGTGGCCGACGAGCTAAATAAAATATGATGCACACCGTTTGCCTGCATCACCTCGCATAAACTCACAGTACCGACCACATTATTACGGTAATAAAGCAACGGCTTTGCAACCGATTCGCCCACCGCCTTTAAACCTGCAAAATGGATCACCGCCTTAATAGCATACTCATTAAAAACGGCGTTAAGCGCATCGGCATTGGCAATATCGCACTCGTAAAAAGGAATGCTTCGGCCAATAATTTTTTCAACACGGTTAAGAGCAACCGTACTGCTATTTGACAAATTATCGACCACAACAAAATCAAAACCCGCTTGCGCCAATGCAATTAATGTATGGCTACCTATATAACCCGCCCCACCTGTTACTAATATGGTCATAATAATTCCACTTACCTTTTATGCTTATATTTGCATATATTCGTTTATATTTGCTTGAGCCAGCGTGTATGTACATATTTGCCCACCAAAGCATATTATCAGCTTTAAGCTGGCGCAATCTCAACACCCTAAAAAAACGTACACCACGCAACGTTAACGGTTTAATCAGTTACTCAGTTTTAATTTGTTATTTTTATTTAGTCAGATATTAATTAAGGGCACGCTATGCAGATACTTTTGTGGTTATCTAACAACCTTCGCTTACATGACAACCCAGCACTCAATACCGCAGTAGAGCTTGCAAAAGAGTATGGCAATGACGCACGTATTTATCCATTATACATTGTCGACCCTACCGATCCATGGCCCATGCAAGGCGCACGCCGCTGGTGGCTCCATCAAAGCCTAGAAAAACTAGGTCAAACATTTGGTGAGTACAGCTGCCCAATTAGCTTTTTTAAAGGCGAGCCCAGCGATATATTGAACACATTAATTGTGGACGCCACCCAAGCCATTATTTGCAGCGCCGACTTTTGCGCCCACACAGAAGAACAGCAAGCAAAAATAAAAACCCTGTGCGACAGCAAAGGCATAACCTGCCGTAAACGTAGCGGGGCGCTACTCTTTAATCCCTACACCAACACGAATAAACAGGGCAATATTTACCAAGTATTTACCCCGTTTTACAAGCATTCGGTAAAAACACACCCACCTAGTGCGCCACAAGATACACCCGATAACGAGAGCCTCCATCGCCATCTATGTAAAAAATCGTTAACAAATAGCGTTACACTCAACGAGCTCAACCTGCTGCCTACCCAAAACTGGGCCGATAACTTCCAACAACACTGGCAGCCAGGCGAGCAAGGCGCGCAGGGCACCCTGAATAACGCTATCAGCGACGTCATCAAACAGTACAGCAACGACCGTGACTTCCCTGCCAAAAAAGGCACATCGCAATTATCGCCCCACTTACACTTTGGCGAGATCAGCCCACGCCAAATTTGGCATACCGTTGCCAATCAACTTTCGCCCGAAGATAACGAAGCCTTTTTACGGCAACTAGTTTGGCGCGACTTTAGCTATTCACTGATTGCGAACTGGAAAGACTTTCCCGAAAAATCGTTTAAAAGCCGATTCGATAACTTTAACTGGAAGCAAAACGACAAGCACCTCCTCGCATGGCAAAAAGGCCTAACAGGCTACCCCATTGTAGATGCGGGCATGCGACAACTATGGCAAACCGGCTGGATGCACAATCGCATTCGCATGGTGGTGGCATCGTTTTTAACCAAGCATTTACGTATTCACTGGAGCGAAGGGGCAAAGTGGTTTTGGGATACACTACTTGATGCCGATCTCGCCAACAACAGCGCAGGCTGGCAATGGGTTGCAGGGAGCGGTGCCGATGCCGCCCCGTACTTTAGAATTTTCAACCCCATGACCCAAAGCGAAAAGTTTGATAAAAAAGGCGCGTATATCCGCAAATGGATACCCGAACTCAGCGCCTTGCCCGATAAATACATACACGCACCTTGGGAAGCACCCAGCGTAATACTCAAAGAAGCCAATATCACGCTAGGTAAAACCTACCCCAAACCTATTGTTGACCACAAGGCGGCAAGGGAATCGGCATTGGCTGCCTACAAAGAAACAAATGAAGCATAAGATGAAGAGCAAAATAAAAAGCAAAATAAAGAGCCAAGCAAAGAGCCAAGCAAAGAGCCAAGCAAAAACCAAGTTAACCCTCACAATTCATTAACAAGTTAGGCGTCAAACGACGCCTAGTATTTTTCCGTCTCCGGCACACTCATTACACCCAACACTTTCACGACACCTCACAAACAGACTTAGGCTTTAACCACGCTGGTATTTTTAATAACCCCTGATATAACGTTAGCGATATTAAAATACAAACACAGCCTATATATTGATACACACCTGCTGTCTCGGCATTTAACAACACGCCCAAAACCAACGCCATAATAGGTGTTATTAATGTAATAATCGATACCGATACCACCGAGCACATCTTTAAAATATAAAAAAACAATGTCCCGCCAATTAAAGAACCCGCTACCGCCAAATACACCACACTCGACATCGAGCGCATATCAACAACATCAGGAATATGCCCATCAAAAACCCACCATGTCACCAGAAAAAAAGGCACCGTTAACACAAGTGACCCTGTCGATAAACGTACAGGGCTCACATTGCCACCTACACGTTTTAGCCAAACACTGCTTACACCAAAAAAAGCCACACTTACTAACATGACCAACATACCCATTAAGTGATTACTTTGTGTATCAAGATAATCTAACTTAATAAAAATCAAACCCAACAATGCAATGACCAGAGCCACAACACGCATAGGCGTGAAAATATTTTGCTTTAACAACACAACAGAAAAAACACCCACCGCAAACGGGTATAAACCAAAAATAACAGAAATTAATCCAGATGAAATATACTGCGACGCCCAATACACCAACAACATATTAGGATACAAACCAATACCCGCGGCCATAAACGCCCACCAATCTGACGAATGCCTAACAAGTGGCTTCCTCAATATAATAAGCACCAACGCGCAAAGCGCTAGCGCCAAAATCATACGCCCCGTTACCGCCGCATAAAAACTTAACGATGAATTACTCCATACAATAGCAAGCGGCGTGGTCGCCCAAACCAACACCACACTTAAATAAGCAAAAACAACCTTCATGACCTTTCCTTAAAACACGAAAAAAAAGCAAAAAAAAACCGCAGTATTTAAGCTGCGGTTTTTAAAATAAAAATACATTATTTAAAAAGGCCGCCGCCATCGGTTTAACGCCATACGCTTTTTCGCACGCACACAAACAAGGCGTGCAATCGCCGCAGCGAGACGCCAAATAAGAGCAGTAAGATATGTGAATAAAATTTTCATGGCTTGTATTAGCTTCAAAAAGTAATTTGTAATAAAGTGTGGGGCATAACCCACAAGACGTCAACCATTATGATCACATTTTATTTAGTCGGCGGCGCTGTTCGCGACACACTACTCAACCTACCCGTTAAAGATAAAGATTGGGTCGTTGTCGGCGCGACACCACAAAAACTTATCGACCAAGGTTTTAAACCCATAGGCAAAGACTTCCCCGTTTTTTTGCATCCAAAAACAAAAGAAGAATACGCACTCGCCCGTACCGAGAGAAAATCTGGCCACGGCTACACGGGGTTTTCTTTTTACGCCAAAGAAGACGTCACACTAGAACAAGACCTATTACGACGCGACCTCACCATCAACGCCATTGCACAAAGTAACAATGGCGACATTGTCGATCCATATAATGGCCGGCAAGATTTAAAAAATAAATTACTTCGGCATGTCTCGGCCGCCTTTAAAGAAGACCCCGTACGCGTACTGCGTATTGCTCGTTTTAGCGCGCGCTATCACCATCTTGGCTTTAGCATCGCGCCTAGCACATTATTACTCATGAAAGACATGGTAAATAATGGCGAACTTAACCACCTGGTTGCCGAGCGTGTTTGGCAAGAAATGCACAGCGCGCTAGGCGAAAAAAACCCCAACATATTTTTTAGCGTGCTAAGACAATGCGGCGCACTGCGTATTTTACTACCCGAAGTAAATGCACTGTTTGGTGTACCCCAACCCAAAGCGCACCACCCCGAAATAGACACCCGCGTACACACACTCCTCACCCTAAAAGCAGCGAGTAAAATCAGCCAAAGCAAAGCCGTTAGGTTTGCCGCTTTGCTACATGACTTAGGCAAAGCCCTTACCCCAAAAGAAACATGGCCAGCCCACCACGGCCACGAACAGCTCGGCATTGCTGCCGTCAATACTTTATGCGAACGACTAAAAGCCCCCAACGACTTCACCCAACTCGCACGCATTGTGTGCGAATACCACACACACTGCCACCGCGCCTTTGAATTAAAACCAAAAACTATTTTAAAACTCTTTAAAAATACCGACGCCTTTAGACGACCAGAAAGATTCCATCAATTTTTACTGTGCGCCACCGCCTGCGCGAGAGGCCGAACCGGCTTAGAAAACACACCCTACCCCCAAGCCAATATGCTTGCCACCTATTTACAAGCATCACAAACCATACAAGCTAAAAATATCCTAAAAAATCAACCCGAACTAAAAGGACCAAAAATAGGCGAAGCCATATACCGAGCACAACTCAACGCCATAGAAAAAATAAAACAATTAAAATGAAATCACGACCTAGAAAAATCCAAATAAGAGAGAGGTGTAACTCGCTAGAGTCAACCTTTTGAGGCAGGAAGCCGAAAAGAGCGTACAAGGATGTATCCACAGCGGGTTGACACTAGCGAGATACACCTATCGACCTACAACAAACCAAAATAAATTAAACTAAAAAACTTGATTTATAAAAATCCAAATAAGAGAGAGATGCAACTCGCCAGAGTAAACCTTTTGAGGCAGGAAGCCGAAAAGAGCGTACAAGGATGTATCCACAGCGCGTTTACACTGGCGAGACACACCATCGACCTGCAACAAACTAAAAAAATCAAACTAACAAACTTGATTTATAAAAACCCAAACAAGAGAGAGGTGTAACTCGCTAGTGTCAACCTTTTGAGGCAGGAAGCCGAAAAGAGCGTACAGGGATGTATCCACAGCGGGTTTACACTAGTTAGATACACCTATCGACCTGCAATAAACTAAAACAAAACAAAACAAAACAAAACAAAACAAAACAAAACAAAACAAAACAAAACAAA
>CAKZUG010000034.1 GCA_937920545.1 uncultured Saccharophagus sp. | reverse complement strand
CCCTTATCAAAAATGCCCCGTAGTCCTTATCAAAAATGCCCCGTAGCCTTTATCAAAAATGATAATAACGCAAGTGACGGCTCTGGGCCACGTCCTTCGGGGCTTTCAGAAAGCGCTCAAGCATTAGTGAACCTATCTGCGTTGGTTTCGCTCAAAGGGCAACCAGCCCGCCTTTCTCAGACGCCTAAACAGGGACGCTTTCTGACAACCAGAGGTGCCGCGAGGTTAATCAGAGGTTCCCTAGCATATAGGTGAGGTGATCAGTCATAAGATGAGATTGACGGTAGCGGTTAATAAAAAGTTTGATGACGCATCAATAAGTTGTAATGACATTCTGGCTATTTTATAGGTGGCAGACATTTAACATGACTTTTTATGTTAATGGTGTGGCTAACTATCACAAGTAAAAGAGGCGCGCTAAGTTTTAATGTTTTTTTTTTTATGGTGTATTGTGATTATATTGATGCGCCAGTTTAATGAATGCCTTTAAGTAATCTATGTCGTTATCACTTTCTCGAATACCCAAATATATCTGTTTTTCAATCCCTTTCTTACCTAGTTTAATCGTTTTTAACGGATGCTTTTTAGCGTATTCATGTACAAGCCAGCGTGGTAAAGCTGCTACGCCACGGTTACTGGCGACCATTTGCATCATGATATCTGTAGTTTCACAGTGTTTATGCTGTTTAGGGATCACGCCTTTCGGGTTTAAAAACTGACTATAAATATCAAGTCTATCTAATGTAACGGGGTAGGTGATGAGTATCTCTTCTCGTAAATCGTTTGGCTCAATATATTCTGCATCAGACAATGTATTACTGTTTGCGACAACCAATACCTGCTCATAATCAAATACAGGTTCAAAATGCAGCCCTGTTTTAAAAAAGGGGTCTGGTGTGACAAGTAAGTCTATTTCATAGCCAAATAGAGCTCCCATTCCGCCAAATTGAAATTTTTGTTTTACATCAATATCTACATCTGGCCACGCTATAAAAAAAGGCGATACAACGTTTAATAGCCATTGGTAACAAGGGTGGCACTCCATACCAATGCGAAGGGTCCCACGCTCACCGTTGGCAAACTGTTTTAGCTTACTTTCAGCGTAATCTAGTTGAGGTAAGATTCTATTAGCAACAGCTAATAAGTATTCCCCGGCTTGCGTTAATCTTAGTGAGCGTCCTTCACGCAACCAGATGGTTGTTCCCATGTTTTGTTCAAGCTTTTTCATTGTATGGCTTAATGCCGATTGTGTGACACACAAATGGCTCGCGGCGGCGGTAAGCGTACCGTGTACATTGACCGCTCTTACGATATTTAAATGGTTGCGCTCTAGCATCAGTGTGAAACTCAATAAGTAAACAAGGGCAGTATATTACCGTGTTTGTGGTATTTTTACTTATTTTTAACCATTACGATGTGTCGCTTCTTATTGGTAGGAAAAGTTTTAATCCACCAGCTCTGGGCATCGACTTACGTAATACCATTGCCGTTTATTGTGATGTGTGCATGGCACATTATTGTGGTGTTGGTTTGCTTAATGAGCAAATTGAAAGTCAATTTGAATAAAAAAACGTTTGTCAATAATAGTCTTATTGTTTGTGCTCAGTATTAAATGTCAACGTTTTAGCGTGTCAAAATAGGTAAATAAAGATGTAAATACGTCTTGACATTTTACTAAATAAATTTGTTTTTAGCCTTGAATTAATGAAAAATGAATGCTGTTCAAAAAATAAACAAAAGGCTGCAGGCCTTTATTTTAGAGGCTTTAGGCGGTTCGCCGTATGTTGATAACAGAGTTATCCACATATTTTGTGAATAAGTTAAAAGGTAATAATAGCTTTTCTTATACAGTTTAATTTGAATATGCAAGGTGCGTTTTGAAAATGGCTTTAATTAATTATTTGCAAGCCTTATTTTACATTTTAGGTCGGTAAACCCATTGAAAACAGAGGGGCGCAATGTCGGTATGTCGCGTTTACCCAATGTAGCGGGTGCGTTCTAAATGTGTTGATACTGTCTTTATGGTGCCTTGTCATCTTTACAGTAGCGGCATGTTTTTCTACATACGGCTTTTCATGCACCTCTTTATAGGATGTTACATCTTATTTATATTAGTCAAAAGCGGCTTTATGGCCGTTGAGCAAGACGATTTTATAAAACTAAAAAGTCAGAATGTATTCGGGTTTTACATAAGGTAAATGCTGTTGATTAAGGCGATTTTCGAGTAGCGTATCGTTAAATAATTTATTGGCAATATAAAGTACTGGTATCGCTTTTTTGTTGTAGGCATCTGTTAATGTGCCCAATTGTAGGTATTCCCATGCTTTACCTTCAAATACATAAGGTATTAAATAGCTTGCCGCAGCATGAATACTTTGCCCGTTAGGGCCTTTATAATGCAGTAAGTCAATATTGGCTTTTTTACCCAGCTCACTTAGTTTTAAAAAAGCCAGTAAATTCATGCTGCTGTAATTTACTGATTTTGTTCTAGCAAGCTCTAAGGGTTGGGCACCGCTGGGCAAAATTTGAGTATCTATTTGTTTCTCTTTGATGTTTTCTAGGTGTTTGATGGCTTGCTGCTTTCGTCCTAAATATAGCATTAGGCCAATTGTTTGGTAGTTGTACCATGTAGCATGGTTGTTTTTAGTCGCCCCTGCTTGCTGGCCAATCTCACTAGTGAGTAGCCAGTTTAAGTAGTCGCTTAGCCATGTGTCGGCTGACGTTATAAACGAGGTGTTAATACTGTTGCTATTTTTAAGCAGTTCAATAGCGGTCACTACGCTAGATATGTTTTCCCATTCAATTACACCAAAAGGGCGTCCAGTACTCTCGCCAGGAATGCCTTGTGCATAGTTTAAATGGGGGTTCATCCGTGTTTTGGGGTCCACTAGCCAAGCATCGATCATGGCTTTTAATTTTTCTAAGTAACGGGTATCACCACTAAAAATATAAGCGAGGTTTAAATCATTAAGGGTATGTAAAAAGAGCTTAGAGCGTTTACGGTCGGTAAAATTACCACGCGTAGCCATATTGATAACGCCGTCTTTTCTTATCCAAGGTAAACCATCGGGTTTTGATGTATCTGGCCACCAATAAGGTCCTAAGCTAAGGTAATCATGTATATCTTGGCTGGCTGCCGGTGCCGATTTATTGGTTACAGGGTTGATGACATGTTCTAACGCTTTATCGCCGCGTTGTATGACCTTCTTAGAGGCATTGACATAGAATGGTTTATTGAGCTGTATATGTTTGCGTGTTCGCTCAATGGCCGTGCTGTTAATGTAGGTAAGATTATCGTTTTTAACGCTTTTCTTTATAGGTGTATGTACTGCGTATGTAGGCAATATAAGCATGCATAATAGTAGTGATGTATAGACACGTGTTTTTATAGGCATAAGGGGTCGCTTAGCTTTCGGCAAGTTGTTGTATCTTCTTGATGTGTAGCTGTGAGATCTGCTTTTTATCAATATTAAAATACTGTTCTTTATTGAGTTTAGTTAACACTCGGCTAACGGTTTCGACGGTTAACCCTAAATAGTTGGCAATGTCAGCACGCGGCATAGGTAAAGAAAAGCTTTCATCACTGTAGCCTTGTTTTTTGAAGCGAGCGGAAATGCTCAGCAATAGGCTGGCCATTTTTTGCTCAGCGTTTTTTTTACTTTGTTGCATAAATAGCGCTTGATTATTATTTATTTCTTGGCTCATAAGTTGTAGAAACGGCCGTTGTGTAGTGGGGTCGTTTAAGCTAAATTTCTCTAATTTATCAAATGAGATTTCACAGATAGCGGTTGTTTCTAATGCGGTAGCGCTATTTGTATGGGTATTGGTCTCTAGCCCATCCAGGCCGACTATATCACCCGGTAAGTAAAAGCCCGTTACTTGGGGTTGGCTGGGCTGGCTTGATAATATGGTTTTTAATGCACCAGAGCGCACGGCAAAAATAGAGGAGAAGGGGGTTTTGCTATTAAATAATTCATCGCCTTTGTGAATGACCCTTTCTTGTGTTGATAGCTCATCGAGTGTAATTGGTGGGAGGTTGAGTGGTGTGCAAATAGAGGTTAGACGACAATTTTTACAGGCATTAAAAATAGTACTCGCAGTATTATCGTTGGGTTTGGTGCTCATACTTTTCATTTTTTGCTCTCATTAACATCATGGAAAACAGCATGTTCAATGTGAAATGCCCTAAAAGGCGCGTTTTAATGATGTGGAATCCGTATTTATATACCTTTTGCAGCAGTTATTGTATCCCACGAACAACATCCTGTAGCTGTAGACCTGTCATTGTCTCTCGATAAGGGCGCATGTGTATCTGGCAGAGGTCGCCAGTAAGGGCTACTGTTATATGCTTAATAAACTAAAAGTTATTTGATTCTGTTTAACAGCCTTTAAGAATACGTTCTTTTTATTGTTTTTTAAAGTGTGTGTTTCGTATCTGTTTTTTAAAAAGCCGCATGATATTGAATGCGGCTTTTTAAACCCTGATAACCTTTATTATTCAGTTTTTACCGTAAGACGTTGGCCAAACGAGAGCGACTCGTTGGGTTTAAGTGATAAAGGCTGCGTGTGTGCAGCTTCTAAGCAAATAAATTGCTTTTCGCCGTCTTTATGAATGTCATCCATTTTGTTTGCCGTCACGCCTGGGTTCCAGACGACGCATTCGTTACCTGTGCGTTGTTCCAGTGTGATGTAGCGGTTTAGGGTGTGATCAAACAGCTGTATTTTATTTTGAGTACGGTAAATTCTATCTATAGGGCCAGCAAAGTTAGGCTGCTCTGGCTCGCCCTCGCTATTAGATTGCGTGATTTTATTTTCGAAGGGTACGTTTTGCAGCCCCGTCACATCTATAGTGTCGATGTGGCTCACCGCCAAATAATTATGCAATGCGTAAGCAAATTTTACGCTGTATGCGCTGGTATTATGCACTTTAAATGTTTGGTCTAGCGTGCGGCCCACAATAATAGTTTGTTCTATTTTAGTGGGGTAGCGCCAGTCTGTTGGGGCATTAATGGTACAGCTAAGGGTGACAACGGTAATGTCCGATTCTTCTTTGGTGTCGGTTAGCTCCCATAGCGCTGTTCTAACTAGGCCGTGTCGGCCATGCTCTGGGTGCTCGGCAAACCAAGGCCAACACACAGGGATGCCGCCACGTATGGCTTTGGTGCCACTGTCATCCGATGTGTCGCTTAGCCAAAGTACGGGCGATTGGCCATGCGGTTGCCAGTGGGTAATATGCCCACCAAACAATGAAATAATAGCCGAACAACTCTCGTTGTTAATATGAATAAATTGGCCTTGTTGGTTTTCTATAAACTCTAACGATGAGGGCATAAAATCAGTCTTTTTCTTTAAACGAAATTAAATAGCGATTGGGCCAGTGTTTCCCTGTGACCCAAAAAGCGTCGCGTTGTGCATCGTATGCAATTCCGTTGAGTACGGCATTGCGTAACCCTAAATTATTTTTTTCGGCTAATCCAGTTAAATCTAACAATCCCGTTACAATGCCTGTTTTTGGGTTTATCTGAATAATACTATTTTGCATCCAAACATTACTAAATATAGAGCCTTTGGCATATTCAAGCTCGTTTAAATAGGTCACGGGTTTGCCGTTAAGGCGCACCTCAATACTGTGCTTAAGCACAAACGTGGTGGGGTCGCGAAACAATAAACGGCTAGAGCCGTTGCTCATAATAAGATGGGTGTTGTTATGGGTTAAGCCCCAGCCTTCGCCTTGGTAGTGTATTGGGCTAAGGGGAGTCATGGTGGTGCTGTCAAAGCGCATGAGCGTATTTTTTTTCCATGTGAGTACGTAGTATACACCGTTAAGCGCGGTGAGCCCCTCGGCAAAAAACGGCTTAGGCAATGGGTGCCTAAAGCTTAATGCATGCGTGTTGGCGTGGTATTTTTGAATAAACGATTGACCGTATAAACCGCTGGTTTCGATCAGGTAGTCGCCCTGTGTGATTAAACCCTGCGTAAAGGCATCGCGGTGGTGGGGTTGAGTCTCTAAAACGGTGTATTCAAGTGGCTTTGCTGCCCAAGTTAATAAGCTAGAGGCAACAAGATAAAGCCCAACAAAGGTTTTAACCCCCTTGGCGATAGGCTTATTAGCGTTAAGCTTACTGATATTACCTAGGTAAGCAAAGCGCTTGAAGACATTGCTATATCGTAGATTCATGCTGAATGGCTCTTTGAGTGTGCGTTTCTATGGCTTTTTTTAGGCGCTTTTCCTTTTACCAACTCCCTAAATAAAAAGCGCGATGGGTGTAGCTGTATGGCTGTTTGTATGGGCGTGGTGAGCGGCTCACCGGTTATTTGTTTGCACAGCATGGCGGTACACAATGGCGCGTAAGCCAGCCCCCTTGAGCCATAGCCCATATTTAAATATAAACCCTGATGGTGGCTGGCAGTTTGTGCAATAAAAGCGTTGCCCCGTTCGCGGTACTCATTAAATGTACGGTTAAAACTCGCTTGATCAACCGCGCTGCCCACAATGGGGAAGTAATCGGGCGTGGCGGTACGAAACGCGGCACGGCTTAGTGCGGCAATATCGGCCGATTCAAAATCAAATTTCTCGCTCATTCTAAGCAAATTAGCGATATTGGTTGCGTCATCATGTGGGTTGGGGGTGAGGTCTGGTGTGTTTAAATTAAACGTTGCCCCAGCACAATGCAGCCCGTCTTGCACAGGGGCAATATAACCGTACCCGCACACAGCCATTTTAAGGTTGGCGGTGTGCGGGGTTGGGCGCAAATGTGTGACTTGTCCGCGTATGGCCTTGCAGGCGCTATGGCGTGTTTGTTCAAATTGTGTGGCCTCATAGGCGCTGCTAATAACCACATTGCACGCGGTATCAATTAATGTATCTTTATTGTAAAGCGCCCACTGCTGCGCCTGTTGTTGCTCGGTTTTAGTCAGTTGGGTAATGGCTTGGTTAAGTGTCACCGTAATGTTTTTGTGGTCCAGTAGTGCGCGGCATAAGCGCTGAGGGTTAAGCCAGCCGCTTTTAGGTAACACTAGGCCGCCTTTGTGTAAGGCGATACCCGCTAGTTCGCTTGGGTCATCGTGCCACTGCACATAAGGTGAGTGCAATTTTTTGGCCAGAGCTTGGTAGTTTTCTTGTGTTTTTTCGTTGGTGGCCAAATGCACCACGCCGCCACCTTCACCGCATTGACGATATAAACCGTGCTGATGGTAAAAACGGTCGGCATGCAGTTGGGCGGCAATATTAAACACGCTAAGGTGGTCGTCTTTGGGGGATAACTTGGTGTACACCACACCTTGCGCATTTCCCGATGCGCCCGCAGCAATTTGGTTGGCTTTATCGTATACCGTAACGCGTATGTTTTTTTGCGCCAAGGCAAACGCCATGTGTGCACCCGCAATACCTGCACCAATAATGCAAACGTGTTTGGGCCGTGGCGTGGCATGGCTTTTTTGTAAATGCCAAAAATGTATCGCGCTATTCTTTTTGCGATACGATGCGGTGTTAGCGTGCGATGCATTAGCGCTTGAGACCATAGCGCTTAATAGGTTAGTCGCCGCATGCGTGTTCATATTACCAACTGCATTGGGTGTGGGTTGAGCCGCGTGATGTTGCTCAGATTTTTCATTTAGACCTAGATTTGGTCTTAAATTTAACCCTAAAAAAACGCCCTTTATCATTTCGCGTTTTTTACCGTAACCCACGGTTTTTTCAACGCTAAACCCCGCTTGCTGTAAATGTTTGCGTACAAAAGAGGCTGCCGTGAAGGTGGCGTAATGGGTGCGTTTATGGCTTAACCGCGCCGCTAAGGTAAAAATATTGGCTTGCCACATATCGGGGTTTTTGGCTGGCGAGAACCCATCAAAAAACCAGCCGTCGATGCCTTGTTGCGCCCGTCCGATGCTGCATTGGGTATTGTTTATTTCTTTAATGGCGTCATCAAAATGAGGCAGTAAATGGCCTTTTCGCTCTTCTCTTTGCTGGTGTTTTGTATAAGTCTGCGCATGCTCGGTTGTCATTAACGGGCAGGGGCTTAACGCCAATAATGCATGTTCTACATGGTCAAATATCAGCGTTAATTCAACGTGAAAATGCTCAAAGCTCAGGTGATGAAATCCAGGTGTTTGTATGGCGGGGTAGGCATCCATCAGTGTTTGGCTGATCTCTGATAATGCGGGCCACAGGGCGCAGGCTTGCTGTAATTGCTCAAGAGAAAGCGGGTGTTGCTCAATAGAGATAAACCGTAAATACGCGGGGGGATGTGTCGCATCGCTATCACTGTTTACAGTTGTGGACGCCGTTTTACGCGCATCTAGCCATGCTTGCACCGTCAGTAAAAAATTTAAACCCGTCCCAAATCCTAGCTCGCACAGTGTGTAAGTTTGGTTAGGGGCAAGCGCGGCAAAGCGGCTAGGCAGGTTGTTGTTATGAATAAACACATGATGCTTTTCTTCTAAGGCGTTGTCGGTAGAAAAATAAAAGTCATCGTACACCACCGATACAGGCAACCCTTCTTGGCTTGGCGTAATAAGGGCTGTTTCAACTGTATGGGGGGTGTGTGGCATGATTTTTCCTGAAGTGGTTTTACTGATTATTGTGCTTTAGGCGCTGATTTTTACAGTACTGGGCTTAAAGGGCTGATTAGTAAAGGGCTTAGCAATAAAGAGCGTAATAGTGCAAATGTATTAGATGTATGCATTGCCGACCTGTTCTCTAATAACCCCGTTCTTTAATAATCCCGCTTTCTAATAAAACAGTGACTGAATAAAACCTGTTACCCAGTAAAGCTAGATACAGGCTAAAACTCGTCAGCGTTAAATTCGGTATGCAGCTGTGCTACCCATGTATTGATGCGCTCTTCGGTTAAATCAAACTCGTTTTCTTCATCTAATGCTAAACCCACAAAATGCTGTTCGTCGCTTGTAAGTGCTTTTGATTGCTCAAATTCAAACCCTGCTTTGGGGAAGTAACCAATAAGGCGTGCGCCCTTTAGCAGCAGCTTATTATGCAAGTAACCCATGGCATCTAAAAACCATTCGGGGTAACCAATCTGGTCGCCTAAGCCAAATAGCGCCACGGTTTTTTGGGTAAAATCGATGGTGTCTAATGTATCCCAGCAGGCCTCCCAATCTTCTTGTAGCTCGCCGTAATCCCATGTGGGAATACCCATTAAAATCAGATCGTATTGGGTGCATTGGGCAATATCGTCTTGGGCAATATTGTGAATAGCCACCTCTGCAGGGGCTAAAGCCTGTGCGATTTTCTCGCTGGCCATCTCGGTGTAGCAGGTCGAGCTACCGTAATATAAACCAATTTTTGCTGTATTTAGTGACATAATTACGTATTTTTATCGATGTTAAAAAGAAGGGTGGGCATGCCTTTAAACGCGGCGCAGTGCACACAATCGTGTATTATATCTCATTGATTCAGATTAAGAAAAAATAAGGTTTACAATGACACAAACAACCAAATTTGGTAAATACCGGCACTACAAAGGCTACGAATATATTGCACTCACACAGGTTAGCCATACTGAAACCTGCGAAACAATGGTGCTTTACGCCCCATTATACGGCGATTCGGGCTTATGGGTGCGCCCCTTTGATATGTTTTACGAAACCATCACGCTAGACGGCAAAGAGGTGCCGCGCTTTGCTTATTTAGGCGAGCCAACCGCGCAAGAATTAGAGCATGTTAAGTCGTATTTTAACGGCGTATTTGATGCCGCTAAAGGGTGTGTTTAATGCGTTGGACATGCCCCAGTTGCCAGCAACCGTTGAGTGTACGCGACGATAACAAAGGCTTGGCTTGTCAGAATAATCACCAGTTCGATTACGCCAAGCAAGGTTATGTTAATTTATTGCTGGCCGATCAAAAAAGCAGTAAAAACCCGGGTGATAACCCCGAGATGATACAAGCACGGCACCGCTTTCTTCAGCAAGGCTTTTACTTGCCCTTAGTCGAGCGAATTGCACACCATGTTAATCAGCGGCTTGATCATGTTTTAGCGCATAAAATCCACTCAACAGACGCAGCACTCACAACGCTCACACTATTAGATAGCGGCTGTGGCGAAGGGTATTATTCGCGTGAGTTAGCCGCGCTTATTGAGCAGAATATCGCCCTATATGCTTTTGATATTTCTAAGGCAGCGGTCAAAAAAGCCGCGGGGTTGCACAAGCAGGCAAGTGCTCAAGCGGTGCTACAACATGCACACTCAGACAAGGGTTATGATTTCACCGCCTTTTTTGGCGTGGCGAGCAGTTTTAATATTCCTGTGCAGGCCAATAGTATTGATGTGGCGTTAAGCGTATTTGCCCCCTTTGATGAAGCATCGGTGCTTGCAACATTGGCGCCCAACGGTATATTTATTCGTGTATTACCCAGTAATATGCATTTGCAGCAGTTAAAGAGCGAAATTTACCAACAGGCCAACGAGCACAAAGCCCCTAAGCCGTTATTACAGCTACAAAAAATTGCCCAAGAGCACGTCACGTTTACGGCCCATTTAACGCCAACGGCCTACACGCAATTACGTGCCATGACACCGTTTAATTTTAGCGGTAACAAAAATGACAGTAGCAGCATGAACCATCAACATACCCCGCAAGAGCAGCAAGCGACTCAACCCATGACCTGCGATTTTATACTCGAAGTGTTTACACGCCATGACAACCGATAACACCTTTATGGCGCTTGCACTTGAGCAAGCTCAAAATGCCTTTGATGCGAGCGAAGTACCGATTGGTGCCGTATTGGTGCTCAATAATCAAGTGATTGGCACCGGCTATAACCGCGTTATTGAGCTAAACGATGCCACTGCACACGCCGAAATACAGGCGATCCGCGCTGCGGGCAAGGCCACGCAAAATTATCGGCTAAACGACGCCACATTGTATGTGACGCTAGAACCCTGCACCATGTGCCTAGGCGCCATTATGCACAGCCGTTTGAAGCGCGTGGTATTTGGCGCACAAGAGCCAAAAGCCGGCGTAATAGAAAGCCATCATGTTTGGCAAGAATCTGGTTTTTTTAACCATACCGTGCAATGGCAGGGCGGCGTGATGGCGCAAACATGCAGCGCACTTATCACGCAGTTTTTTGCACAACGGCGCGCGGCAAAAAAAGCATTAAAAAAAGCGGCAGCTTCTTCTGAGGGCAGCCCCGCCTTTAGGGATAATAAGTAACACGTTTTACAGAGTGCCAATGTATTTTAGCCGCCATTTATACTGACCTTAAACTCCGATAGCCCAGAAACCCAGATTGCTCAGAAAATCAGATTAAAACGATGACGCATCGAGCTCAATTAATGCTTCTGTTACACCGGGGCTAAATTCGGCGTAATCTTGTGCGGGGTTGCCTGTTTCGGCTATCTCGTTTAGGCGTTGTCTTTCGGCATCGTGCCACGCCAAAATAGTATGAAAGTTACGAATATTTTGCACGTAATCGACGGCTTCCCACCCACGCGCATAACCGTATTTGGTAAATTTGTAGTACTTGCGTTTAGCTAAAAGGGGCAGGTGTTTTTTTACATCTTCCCATTTATTGGGGTTGCCTTCTTTAAACTCGGTTAAAATTCGGGCGTCTTCTAAATGGCCAAAACCAATATTATACGCCGCTAGGGCAAACCAAGTACGGTCGGGCTCGGTAATGCGGCTAGATAAGCGCTTGTGTAGGCGTTTAAAATATTTGGCGCCACCTTCGATACTTTGGTCGGCGTTTAAACGGCTTTTAACGCCCACTTCTTTGGCGGTAGACAGCGTGAGCATCATAAAGCCGCGTACCCCCGTACGTGATTTAGCACGCGGGTTCCAATGTGACTCTTGATAGCTTAAAGCGGCCAATAAATACCAATCTAAATCGTATTTTTCAGCGGCCTTTTTCAGTTTGGTCTCCCATTTAGGGAGCCGTGTTTTCACGCGCTTAGAAAACAGCAGTGCGCCGCCTGCGTTAATCTCGCCTAAATGGCCATAAAACTTATAATATGATTCATTAATGGCCAGTTGTGTATCGGGTTGTGCGAAAAAATCTTGGGCTTTTTCGTACAGGCTTGTATCAACTTGTTTAGGGAAGGCCCATGCTAAATCTTGTGGCTCGGTTAAATCAAAAGCCACAGCGGCACGCGGGTAAAGCGGTTGGTTAATCTCAAATGCGTTAGAGTCAACAATGGTGTAGTCAATTTTACCTGTATGCACCATTTCAATTAGCCCGCCCATATCAATATCGTGCTTTTCACCCCAAAAAATTTCGGTATGGTCACGCAGTAATTGTCGGAGTGTTTCTGAGTGAGAGCTGTTAGATATCACCATAATGCGCTTGTTGTATAAATCTTCAACGGATTTGGGTTTGGCTTCGCCTGCGCGGTAAATAACTTGTTGCGTGACCTGCATATACGGCGTGCTAAAAAGCACTTTTTGCGCACGCTTATCGGTAACAGTTAAGCCTGCTGCTGCAAAATCGCCAGTGTGTGTATTAACATCATCAATAATATGACCAAGATCGCCCACTTCTTTTATGTCTAATTCTACGTCTAAAAAATCGGCAAAGCGTTTGGCTAGCTCGTATTCAAAGCCAGTGTATTGGTTATTTTCACGGAAATAGGTCGTTGGGCCGTTACGCGATAAAACAGTGAGCTTACCATTGGTTAGTACGCGTTCTAGCTCGCTGGGTACACGGCTACTTTGCACAGACACCGCCGTAAAAAGCAAAAACATCAGCACAAGTGATACCTTAAGTAAGCACTTAATGGGCCGAGTAATCATGCGCGGCAATGTTAAAATAGAGTAAGACTGCATAAAGAATAACCATTGTTAAGACGGCGACATTGTACACTAATTGCACGTTTAGTCTGTAGTGCAACTGTGATTACGTTAACACTCTGTTATTTCGATTGATCATATAGGCGTGGTTTATAATTATAATGGGGCATGCTTGTCATCTGGTTTATGGGTTAGCATGCGGGCCACCATGTGTGTAGCATCACGCGTTATAAAGAGTAAAAATCCCTATAATAATAAAGCCCAAACCTGCACCATAATGTAAGTACTTTTCATTAATGTAATGTGACAAAACACTGCCTGCCAGTACGCCTAACGCCGATGCAACAATAAGCGCAAGCGAGGCCGCGAAAAAAACAGTGTATTTACTCACCGCCTTGTCAGAGGCAAATAACAGCGTAGCCAGCTGTGTTTTATCGCCTAGTTCGGCCACAAAAATAGATAAAAAAATAGTTGCAAATACCTTCCAGTCCATACTTTTACTGTGCCTTTGTCATACTGATTTTGATTTTAGCGGTTAATACAAGGTTTCATACCTGTGTTATCCGCAGTACAATGCACCTTTGATTCTTTTACTCTTAACAAGGCGTATTTACTACTCATGCTTATTTTGCCTGGCTCTTGTGCTCTTTCAGACTTTCGTATCCAAAAACTGACTCAAAAAGCAACCGATAACGGCGTGTCTTTTGATGCTATTACTGCTAACTACATCCACTTTGTGTGGACAGACAGCGATTTAACCAGCGCCGAACTCGCTATTCTAAAACAGCTACTAACTTACGGCGAGCATGCCACAAGTGATACCAACAAAGACAGTTTTAGCACATCTGTTACTGCTATTCCACGCTTGGGTACTATCTCGCCTTGGGCATCTAAAGCGACCGATATCGCTAAAAATGCGAGCCTTTCAAAGGTATTGCGTATCGAGCGCGGCATACAATATTTTGTAAAAGGCTTAGATAACACGGCCTTGGCCACATTAAAGCCATTATTACATGACCGTATGACAGAAGTATTAATAGACGAGCCGCAAGCTGCATCGCAACTATTAGAAAGCCAAACCGCCAAGCCTTTATCGCACATCGATATAATAGGCAGCGGTAAAGACGCACTTATTAGCGCCAATAGCACACTGGGCTTAGCGCTCGCCGATGACGAAATTGATTACCTGTGCGACGCTTTCACACAGCTTGAGCGCAACCCAACCGATGTCGAGTTGATGATGTTTGCACAAGCCAACTCAGAGCATTGTCGACATAAGATTTTTAACGCCAGCTGGACAATAGATGGCGCAGAAAAACCCCGTTCATTGTTTAAAATGATCAAAAATACCTACGAACTAGGCGGCGAGAACGTTCTTTCAGCTTATGCCGATAACGCCTCTGTCATTTCAGGCACAACAGCAGGGCGTTTTTACCCCAATCCAGAATCGGGCGTGTTTGATTACACGCAAGAGCCTATTCACCTATTAATGAAAGTAGAAACCCACAACCACCCAACGGCCATTTCGCCGTTTTCGGGCGCGGGTACAGGGTCTGGCGGCGAAATTCGCGATGAAGGCGCGGTGGGTAAAGGCTCTAAACCCAAAGCGGGTTTATCGGGTTATACCGTATC
>CAKZUG010000033.1 GCA_937920545.1 uncultured Saccharophagus sp. | reverse complement strand
GAAAGATTTTATCGTGATATTGCCGTTATTGCGCTACCTGAAAACCGTTACAATAAACATAATCGTTTTAACCATGCCAAATTAACGAGTTCAGATCCAAAGCACAACCTGAATGTGTTAAGGGATGATGACTGGGATAGTGAGCTAGTTTTCGCACAAAATGATAAGAAAGAATACTGGGTACAAGTTGAAGTTGAAATACCGACTGTATTACGCAGTGTGCAAATCGAAACACCGTCACGCCATGGTGACGCCTCGTTACAAATATCTGACGATGGTATACATTTTACTACCGTAGTAGAAAAACTCAGGCGTCCCCGAACAGGTGCGCGCACATGGGCATTCAGCCCAACATTTGATGGCTATAAATCTAAGTATTTTCGATTTGTTTTTACCAAACCTATTGCCATTAAGCGTTTCGATTTATGGTCTATTCCACGGTTTGACCATTGGCTAGCCATGAATGCGATGGAGCGCGGGCGTCGGGTTTTAAGGCCTGAAACCCATCATAATGTTGTGATCAAAGCAAAAGATGTCAGAATACTCAATCGTGGTGAAATCCCCAGTAAAGGGATAGACATTCCGCAAGGTAATTGGCGTATTTTGCGTTTTGGTTACACCAGCACAGGCGCAAAGAATATTCCTGCTACAGTGGAGGGGACTGGCCTAGAATGCGATAAATTTGACCCTGTTGCGTTGCGGTTTCACTTTGAGCAATACGTGGGTAAGCTTGCTAAACGCGCAAAAGAAAAAGGCTATACATCGCTGAAATTTTCAGAAATAGACAGTTATGAAATGGGCGGGCAAAATTGGACAAAAGGGATTGAACACACATTTGAAGAAAAATTTGGTTACGATATTATTCCTTGGCTGCCTTTGTTAACCGGCCGCGTTCTTGAATCGTCTGCCGTGAGCGGTTCGATATTACAGGAGTTTAGACAGCACCTTTCTGATTTAATGGTGCACAATTATTTTGGTGAGTTTACCAAAATGACCAAAAAATACGGTATGGAATCGTATATCGAACCATACGGTTGGGGGCCGTTTAATGAGCTTGAAGCAGGCGGTATGGCAGACAGAACCATGGGCGAATTTTGGGTGCGTGATGAAGAGTACCCTGGGCGGGTTAGCGCAGCGATATCGTCGGCACATATCTACGGTAAAAAAGTGATATCAGCGGAATCGTTTACCTCTATTAACACCGTTAACTGGAAAGGCCATCCGTATTTTTACAAACACTATGGCGACAAAGTGTGGGCGCGCGGGGTTAACGAGACAATGTTCCACCGATACGCACATCAACCTAATGAGCATATAAAGCCCGGTATGACAATGGACAGTATTGGCTCGCATATCGACCGTACTCAAACGTGGTGGGATAACGGCGGCGTAGCATGGTTTAAATATTTAGCGCGTGGTTCGTATTTATTGCAACAGGGCGTGCCCGAATCTGATTTTTTAGTGCACTTGGGTGACGAGGCCATGATGCCCGTGCCGGGCAAAAATAACACCAATGTACCCGACGGATTTAATGTCGATTACGTTAACACCGATGTGCTAGTTAACCGCATTACCGTCAAGGACGGTTGGCTAGTTTTGCCAGAAGGGACACGTTATAAAGCATTACAATTATACCGTCCACAATATTTAACCATGCAAACATTAAAGCGCGTAAATGATTTGGTGAAAGCAGGTGCAACTATTATTAGCGCCAAACCCGAGCAGCCCATTGGTTACAGCGAGTGGTCACAAAAAACAGAATTTAATCGCATGGTTAATGAGCTTTGGGGCGATGCAAGCTCGCCCATTTATTACGCAGGTAAAGGCAAAATAAGTACATTGTCGCTCAGTGAATCCATTAAGCAGCTGGGGTTTGAACCTGCACTACGCATAAATAGCCAACCTGTTAAGTTATTTGCGCACCGCCGCATTCAACACAATGAACTGTTTTTCTTTTATAACGATAAGCCCGAATACGTCACGTTAGATGTAGATATACGTGGGGAAAACGGGCAGCCCGAGATATGGAATATTGACGACGGCAGTATAGAAAAGATGACCCATTACAAACAAAAAGAAGGCCGAACAAAAACCTCTTTACTTATTGAGCCGCACGGGTCACGTTTTGTACTGATGCGCCGTGATGCGTCCCTCCCTGCTTATACCGATAAACACTCTGCATTGGTACGTGATATCTATCAAAGCACATCAGATAAAACGGATCAAAATATCACAGCGCTGTCGGGTGCGTGGCAAGTCGAATTCGACCGTAATTGGGGCGGGCCAGGTCATATAGTTTTTGATCAACTCACCGATTGGAAAAACCACGTGCAAAGCGGTATTAAACATTACTCCGGCACTGCAAGGTATACAAAAACTTTTCATCTAAGCAACTCAGATATAAGCAACTCAGATATAAGCAATAAAAATGCACTTTACCTCGATTTAGGTGATGTACAGCAAATAGCCGAAGTAACCATTAATGGCCAAAAACTAGCTACCCTCTGGAAGCCACCGTTTGCTATAGATATAAGAGATGCGGTTAAACAAGGTGAAAATACTTTACAGGTAGATATTACAAATACATGGGTTAACCGGTTGATAGGTGATGAAGCGCTACCCGATACCAGTGGGTATAAAATGACAGGTGATACTGTACCGTGGATAAATAATAATGAGCCGCCACCTAAAAGTGAACGTGTGACATTTACGGGGTTTAACTTCTTTACAAAAGAAACATCAAAAGTGTTGCAAGCATCTGGTTTGCTGGGGCCTGTGCGCCTTATATCAAACAAGCTGCACTAATTTAGTGGGTGGTGTTTCTAATGAGGTATTTAAACTAATACCATAACACGGTGAACGTCTAACGTAGACGAACACCATAGAAAAGCTAAAAAGCTAAAACAGGCCCGCTTTCATTATTAAGCGGGCCTGTTTTTTTACTAAGTTAATGGTGTTTTGCTAAGTTAATTTTATGTTGTTAAGTTACTTATGTGTTGCTAAGTTACTACTTGATCAGTAGAAATAAATACTCTGTGTAAGGCAACCTTTCAGAGTAAAAGCTTTATTTAGCTTGTGAGCAGAATTCCAGTACTGTTTATTGGTGACTTGTTAATAACTGTGTTTTTATGGACTTAGCGTCAGACATTAACTCTTACAATATGAATAGCTTTGTTGTTAGTCGTATTGTGATTTAACTAAAAAACTTACTCCATATTAACAGCCCAGCGCCTAAAATAATCAAACCACCGTTGCTTAAAAAAGCCGGCATGTTCTCATTGAGGGTGTGCGGAGCCGCAACAAAATACATCCCCATTATTAATTTAACAAAGCCAGTAAGGCTGACTATTTGACATAGAGTACCTTTATTGTTTTGGGTCTCGGTGTGTTTGATGTGTTGCTTGTTAATTTTCTCTTGTGTCTCTAGCACGTTAAATAATAAATGCGGTACTTTGGGGAAGGCTTCTAGCCATTCTGGTGCATTGTATTTAAAGTTGTTGGCAAGTGTTTTGGGGTGAAAGCGGTTTTTAATCCACTTTTCTAAGTAGGGGTGGGCGGTTTCCCATAGGTCTAAATCGGGGTAAAGCTGGCGGCCTAAACCTTCAATGTTAAGTAATGTCTTTTGCAGTAAAACCAGTTGCGGTTGCACGGGCATTTCATACCGTTGTGCGGTTTTAAATAATTGAATGAGTGTTTCACCAAATGAAATTTCACGCAGCGGCTTTTCAAAAATAGGCTCGCACACCATACGAATAGCCGATTCAAACCCGCTTACAGATGTATGCTCTGGCACCCAGCCGCTTAAAACATGTAGCTCGGCAACTTGGCGATAATCACGCCTAAACATGGCTAATAAATTACGTGCTAAGTAATATTGATCGTCGCGTGTGAGCGAGCCAACAATAGCCATATCTACCGCCATAAAACTGGGCGAGGCGGGGTTTTCTTTTGAGACAAAAATATTACCGGGGTGCATATCAGCATGAAAAAAATTGTGATCAAACACCTGCGTAAAAAAGATCTCGACACCACGCTCTGCAAGTACTTTTAAATCAGTACCTTGTGCTTTTAGTGCTTCAATATTGGCAATTTGAATACCGTCTATGTATTCGACCACCATGACTTTATTGGTGCTGTACTTCCAGTAAACTTCAGGAATATACAGCAGGCGTGAGTCTTCAAAGTTGCGTTTTAACTGGCTAGAATTAGCGGCCTCTTTGGCCAGTTCTAGCTCGTCAAAAATGGTGTTTTTATAATCGTCTACCACTTCAACAGGGCGCAGGCGTTTGCCCTGCGGGCTAATGTTTTCGATTAATGTGGCAAGCGCATTTAACAATGTGATATCTTTTTTGATGGTCTTTTCAATGTTAGGGCGCACGGCTTTGACAATCACTTTTTCACCGCTGTGCAGTGTTGCGCGGTGTACCTGTGCAATAGAGGCCGAAGCCAGTGGCATCTCATCAAAATTTTTGAATATGGTGTCGGTTGAATCTTTGAGTTCTCGCTCGACAATACGTTTAAACTCGGCGCGGTCAAACGGGGGGACATTATCTTGTAATGTATTTAACTCGATAATCACATCGTAAGGGACAAGGTCTGGGCGCGTCGATAATAGCTGCCCAAATTTAATAAATATCGGCCCTAAATCTTCAAACGTTTTACGCAATGCTTCGCCACGGGTTAGCGTGGTTTTAGGGTAAAAATAAAACGGCAGCAATAATAACTTGTGATGGGGTTTTTTAATATTGGGGCGCAATAACGCGTCTAAGCGGTATTTACCAATAGTATGCATAATTTTAAAAAAACGTAAGAGACTTTGCACCGTGTGTGGCCTTTTATTTTTGAGCGTGAAGGAAAGCGTGGAGTTTGGCTTCTAAGCGATCGGCTTGTTCTTTTATATGGTCGACATCATCACAAAATGCGTTGATTTCTTCCTGTGCGGGCACCAGCAATAACTCATCGCGTAATACGCTGTGTAAATTATTGCGCACAAAAGCGCTGTTACGTTTGCTAGCTGCCACAGCGGTTGAGATGGCCGATGCCAGACCGTGACCTGCAACAGGGCCTATTGCCTGCGTGATGGCGTCTTCCCAATCGATATCAATAGTTTTAGCAATGCCTTGCACCTGCGATAAAAACGCAACATTACCACTAATGGTTATGCCGCTGTCTGCCATAGATGACTGGGATTGGTTAGCCGCTTGAATAAAATCGCGCGCACTGCCTGTTACAACGGCGTCATAATCAGCTGTATTGTTTGTTGGACTGTTTGTTGGACTGTTTGTTGGATTGTGCGTTTCATCAGCGTGAATAGCATTGACATTGATACCTTGCGGCGTAAAGGTAAAGCACAGTGCAAGGGTAGGTTGCGTCATTTTAACGGCAAGGCGCTTGTTATCAAAACGTGCCAGCGCTTGTTGCGTGGCGGGGTCATAATTTAGCGCTTTATTCATGGCTTTTTCTAGGGTGGCGGCTAGCGCGCTCACCATAAGTGCGCCGTCACTGGATGTTGTGGTTTGCATAGTGGCCTTTACGGTTTGATGGCGGTGTGTAATGCAACAATGCCACCGGTAAATAAATGGTACTTACTTAAACTAAAGCCTGCGTCATCGAGCATGCCTTTAAGCGTATCTTTATCGGGGTGCATGCGGATGCTCTCGGCTAGGTAACGGTAGCTTTCGGCATCGTTGGCAATAAGCTTGCCCATTATGGGTAATATTTTAAACGAGTAAGCATCGTAGGTTTTTTGCACAAGGGGGTTGTCTGGCTGGGTAAATTCTAAAATCAGCAAACGACCGCCAGGTTTAAGTACCCTTAACATAGAGCGTATGGCCAAGTCTTTATCCGTCACATTACGCAATCCAAAGGCAATAGAGATGCAATCGAAAGTGTTGTCTGGAAAGGGCAAGTGTTGGGCATCGGCTTGCGTAAACAGGACGTTACCCGCTACACCTTGATCGATAAGTTTATCGCGGCCCACATTCAGCATGGATGCATTAATATCGGCTAATACGACTTGACCAGTCTCACCCACAATGCGAGAGAATTTTTTAGTTAAATCGCCCGTGCCGCCAGCAATGTCCAGCACTTTATGGCCGGTGCGTACACCCGACACTTCTATAGTAAAACGCTTCCAAATACGGTGAATGCCACCCGACATAATATCGTTCATGATGTCGTATTTTGCCGCTACCGAGTGAAATACATCCGCAACGCGGCTGGCTTTTTCTTCTGTTTTGACTTGTTCGTAACCAAAGTGCGTGGTGTCTGATTGCGTTTTGTTGTTATCTGTCATGGTTGTCTCGTGGTTAAACTGCTGTGCGTTAAAGGCTATGCCGTTAATTGTACGCAGCCAAGCGCAAAGAGGCTAACAATTCACGCTATAAATATGCATTTATTGTACTGAGTATTGGGGGGGCGATGAGGGAAGCAGCAAATGGTTAAAACGACGTTCGTGAGATGTTAAAGAGACATCACGCTTTTTTATAGCTATTTACAATTGTTTTTGTGTTTATTATTCGGTATTGGTTATAGCTTTGGTTTGATCGAAAAATAATCACGATCACGTCCCAATTCTTACAGCGGATCACAAAAATGTGTTTTTTGGCGCCACTTAATGTCGTATAGTGTCACTCCAGATCATAAAACAAACAATAAAAACGGAATCTAAACGAGGAATGGTTATGACATCTTTTTATTCAAATAAACTTTCGCATCTTGTTGGCGTGTTATGCGTATGTGCTTTTAGCGCAAATGCAGCTGCAAATGTGTCGTGCATTGTTAAATCAAAAGACTTTAATAAAAAATCGACAATTTTTAAAGATATTGTCGTCAAAAATAACACCAAACGACGCATTTCTGGCATCAAGGTAATGATGAGTTTTGATCAAGATGCCGAGCTAGACCGCAAGTGGGGTAAAGTTAAATCGCCTAAGCGTGTCAATAGCCGTAAAATTCGTTTTCAGTCTACGCCAAAAGATTTATCTGCTGGAGGCTCATTTAGCTTTGGTGTTAAATTAAAAAATAAGCGCCAACTAAAAAAAGTACGTTGCGTTGTTGATTACACAGCCAGTGCCAAACCTGCTTCAAAACCGAGCAAGCCAAAAGCAAACTCAAAAAAAACCACGCCTAAAAAATCGACTAAACCAAAAACGTCAACGACTACACCTAAAAAGAATGCGTTTAATTTGCCTGCTCGCTTACAGGTGCAAAACGTTACGCGCGTTAAAGAAATTGATGACATTAATCTAGGCGATAAAAGCGGTGTATGCGGTAAAGGCAAAGCCGACTTAACTCGTACTTCTGACCAAAATGGTAAATGTATTATTACTGGCGTAGAAAAAAATGAGTGGGTGGAATTTGACACCACAACAAACAGTGCGGGTACATACGATATTGTCTTACGTGCTAGCGCAGAAAATGAAAATGCCAAGCCTAAAGTCAGCCTTTTTATTAATGGTAAAAAAACCAAAACAGTGAATGTACCAAAAACGGGCAGTGAAAAATTACAGAGCCTAGTGGTGCGTGATGTAAGAATACCCAGCGGTAACAATAAAATTCGTGTACGTTTTGATTCATCGTCAATATATTTAAATTATGTTGATGTTGTGGATGCTGAGTCTATTACTGGTGTACCACTTCTTATTGAAAGTAAAGCGTCCAGTAACTCTAAAGACAATATTGCCTTTCCTATCCCTAAAGATATTAGCAAAATTAACACACCTAAAGTGGCTGCGTGTAAACCTATTAAAATACAATTAGCGGATGACATTCGAGACAGCAAAGCCCTAGCAAAATCACGCAAAGATGTTGAGGTTGCGTTTGAAATTAAAGGCGATAAAATTGTAGCAAAACATGTACGCGATCAAGAGCATCTTGAATTAGGGTTAGAGCATTGGCAGCGTATTGTGACGCGTATTCCTAAAAATACTCGTGATAAAGTTGTTCAGTTCAATATGATTAACCCTGAAGATCAAAATGATTTTGGGTTCTTTTCATCAACAAAAAATAAAAATAACACAGGCCGAAAAGGGTATGTGATTGAAACAGCATTATTGTATGACGCTGAAGATAAAAATGATCCATGTAGCCCGCTAACGCCATTAAATGGCCTCACCGATTGGAATATAGTGCATGAGTTTGGCCACGCTATATTGCTGTCTAAAGGGTATATTGAAACGTTTAGTGATATGTTCGATGAAAACATATTGAGTAATAAAAAGAAAAAATTACCTAAGCGCCGCAAAGAGCCAACAGGATACCCAGAGCTTGGTCAGGTAAGTACAACGGGTGGTTTTGTTAGCGAATACGCCGAGAGAGCAGGTGGCGACGAAGAAGCCGTGGAGACGTTTGTTTCTTATATTATGATAAATGATATACCAACAGGCGATTCTCTTGCAGCACAAAAAATACGTTACTTCCATTTTTTACCCGGTATGCCTGAAATTAGAGCTAAAATGAGAAAAAACAATGTAAAGAAATAAAGTATTTCGTTAAATAGAGTGTATGTCACATGCATACATAACATATAAAAATATGTAATCTTAGGTTACATATTTTTTTTGTTATTTATTTATCATCAGTATGTTGCCCCTTTTAGGGCATGTATCCATCTTTGACTTCGCTTGGTGGGCAGCCAGCCCGCCTTTCTCAGCCGCCTGAATAGGACAACTTTCTGAAAGCCAGAGATGCCACGAGGTTAATCAGAGGTTCCCTAGAGCGTTTAATTGCTAGGCGTCTTTCACTCGTTCCCATGGCCTGCGTAGGAATCGATGGTGAGAGTGAGCCTGCTAAACGTAAGCTGTTATTAACAACAACTTAGCCGCATCAGGCTATTTTATATTCATGTAAAACTAAGAGCTAAGGAGTATTGCTGGTGTGTATAGCATGCAATGAGGCAATAAATAGGCATGCTCAAGCGGAGTATGTGAGTAAAGGTTTTAATATAAACGATGATAACAACTTTCAATCTTTCAATATTTCAAAAATATATTCAAAGGTGTTGCAAAAAAATGGTTTAAACAGCGCTATTAAGGTACCCACTTTACTGCTGATTGTTGGTTTTTATGCATCTCAACTTTGTCTAGGTAGTTTTGCCACAGTGTGTCTTTTTGTGTGGCGAGTTCATAGAGGTAATCCCATGAATAAACACCTGAGTCATGTCCGTCGTCAAAGATAAATTTAATGGCGTAGTTACCTTGCATGGTTGCGTTGGTAATGATGACGGCACCTTTGTTGAGCTGTAAAACTTCTTGGCCTTTGCCGTGGCCACGCACTTCTGCCGATGGTGAATATACCCGCAAAAACTCAAAACTTAATGTATAAGAAATATTATCGAACATCAGCTCGACGTTTTTGTCGCTTTTGTTGATGTGTATTTTGCTAGGGGGAGTATGCATATACAGGCCGTGTTTGATGTGGGTCATAAAGAGACAGCCTCCTAAAGCAGCAAGGTGAACGATGCTGTTTATTACTCTGGGAGGCGTCTGGGTGCGCTTATAAAATAAAGCGGCTAAGGTCTTCGTTTTCGCTAAATTCGCCAAGTTGTTTTTCGACAAAAGCGGCATCAACGGTCACGTCTTTTTGGCTGTTACCAGAATCAAAAGAGACCTCTTCTAACAGTTTTTCAAGCACGGTATGCAAACGGCGTGCGCCGATATTTTCAGTGCTTTTATTCACGTGGTAAGCAATTTCGGCCAGCTTACGAATACCGTCGGCGGTAAAGCTAACATCGACGCCCTCTGTTTTTAATAGCGCTTGATGTTGCTCGGTTAGCGAGGATGCAGGCTCGGTTAAAATACGCTCGAAATCTTCAGGCGTAAGGGCCTGTAACTCTACACGAATGGGCAGGCGGCCCTGTAGCTCTGGGATAAGATCTGATGGCTTAGACACATGAAACGCGCCCGACGTTACAAATAAAATATGGTCCGTTTTGATCATGCCGTGCTTGGTGCTTACAGTGCAGCCTTCAATTAAAGGCAGTAAATCGCGTTGTACGCCTTCGCGCGAGACATCCGCACCGGAGTTACCTTCGCGCTTAGCGACTTTGTCTATTTCGTCGATAAACACAATGCCATTTTGCTCGGCGGTTTCAATCGCTAGGGCTTTTAGCTCGTCTTCGTTAACCAGTTTGCCGGCTTCTTCGTCGGTGAGTTTTTTAAGCGCTTTCTCTACGGTGAGCTTGGTTTTTTTAGTTTTACCGCTCGACATATTCGAGAACATGTTTTGCAATTGATTGGTCATATCTTCCATGCCGGGCGGGGTCATGATCTCGACGCCCACAGGATTCGCAGCAATATCAATTTCGATTTCTTTATCGTTTAGCTCGCCTTCGCGTAATTTTTTTCTAAAAATTTGGCGTGTGCTGGATTCAGTTGTGTTGGCGTCATCGGTGCGGGCAGGGGGCAAAAGAACATCTAAAATACGGTCTTCTGCGGTTTGCTCGGCGCGAAAACGTACTTTGGTTTTTTCTTGTTCGCGTAGCATTTTGATGGCGCTATCAACTAAATCACGAATAATCGATTCAACATCACGGCCAACATAACCTACCTCGGTAAATTTAGTGGCTTCGACTTTAATGAACGGCGCATTGGTTAATTTGGCAATACGGCGTGCAATTTCGGTTTTACCTACGCCGGTTGGGCCGATCATTAAAATATTTTTAGGGGTGATTTCAGCGCGAATGGCGCTGTCGAGTTGCATGCGTCTCCAGCGGTTACGCAGGGCCACGGCCACGGCTTTTTTGGCTTGGTGTTGACCAATAATATGTTGGTCTAACTCATGTACAATTTCTTTGGGCGTCATAGACATAGACGAATTCCTGTTTTTATCTGATCGCAATGCGATTAAAAAGTAAGCTCTTCGATGGTGTGGTGTTGGTTAGTATAAATGCAGATATCGCCTGCAATTTTTAACCCTTCCTGCACAATCTCTTTGGCGTCTAGTTCGGTTTTATTTAACAATGCGCGTGCGGCCGACTGTGCAAATGCACCGCCCGAGCCAATGGCAATTAAATCGTCTTCTGGCTGAATAACATCGCCATTACCGGTGACAATTAACGAGGCATCTTTATTGGCAACGGCCAGCAATGCTTCTAGTTTGCGTAGGGCGCGGTCGGTTCGCCAGTCTTTAGCGAGTTCAACTGCTGCGCGTACGAGCTGGCCGTCGTGGGCTTCAAGCTTGCTTTCAAAACGCTCAAACAGGGTGAAGGCATCGGCTGTGCCGCCTGCAAACCCAGCAATGACTTGGTTTTTATATAGACGGCGTACTTTGCATGCATTGCCTTTCATGATGGTATTGCCAAGAGAGACTTGACCGTCTCCGCCAATAACGACTTTGTTGCCGCGTCTTACGGATAAAATAGTTGTGCCGCGATATTGTTCCACAGTGTTGTCCTGTTTGTGAGCGCACATGGGTCAGCCCCATATGCAAAAAAGAATAAGGTGTATTTTGGGTTTGTTCTGGTTTTTTCAAGCCGCGCAGTGGCGGCTTTAATGGGCAATGATTATTGACACGTTATGATTTGCGGTACATTAGGCATAATGACCTAAGGCGCAGCGGTAATGGGTTTCACCTTTTTAAGGACAAGTGCCTCGTAGCGGTTTGAGATAAGCGTACTGCGCGCCTTCGATAATTTAGAGCGGTTGGTAAATGGCCCGACAATAATGCGGTGCCATGTTTGGCCGTTGCTGACGGTGGCGGTTTCGATAGCCGCATTTAAGTTGAGCAATATTAGCTCTGCACGGACACGCTCGGCATCGCTGTTGTTCTTAAACGAGGCCACTTGTAGCATATATTCGGTGTACTCCGTGGGCGCCGCTTTTTTAGGGGGTGGCCTGCTTGACGGTGTCTCGACTTCTTGGTCTTTTAATAGCTCATAAAAATCAAATTTAGGTTTTTTCTCTGGTTTCTGCTCAGGATTTTGCGCTTGTTTGTGTTGTGATTTTTTTTCAGTAGCCGATGCGGGTTGAATGCCGGTATTGGTTTGCTTAGATAAGTGCACTAAAAACATAATGAATGCGCCCAAAATAGCCCCTGTAAATAACCACACCCATGCAGGTATACGTGGCTCGCTGCGTGCGGGCTTACGTCGTGTGGCGGTGCGTTTTGTTGTTGCTTTGCGGGGCATATTGCTTAACCTGTTTACCATCGAATTAAGCGCATAATATTAGCACACAATTTTGAACCTGCTGTTAATCTATTCATAATAGGGTTGGGTGGCGCAAGGCGCTTGGTAGCAATACGGGTCGGCGAATATGATGCAAAAACGAGTAAGTTAGCGTAAAAAGTAACCTCTGTTTTTACTAAAGACGTGATAAAAATAAACCAAGCATGCCGTAATAATTAGTACGGTATGCTTGGTTAAGTTGCTGTCTTAAAAGCGTTTTGCTTAAAAAATATAAGCGTTAAGGGGTATATATACTTAACGTGTATACGTTTAAAGCGCCTTAAGCAGAGCTTGCATGGGGTGCGTGATTGTGACTTGGGCTTCTCGTTTGACTTGGCTACGGCAAGAGTAACCCGTCGCTAATACATGCTCGGGGTTATCGGCATTGTTAATGTGTTCAGCCCAACTTTTAGCAAACAAATGGCTGGAGGTTTCTTTGTTTTTTGCTTCGTGTCCAAATGTGCCCGACATCCCACAGCAACCAGCACTTAACACATTCAGTTTATGACCGAGATGATCAAAAATATGCTGCCACAATTTAATGGTGGCGGTGGCGTTACTGCTCTCGGTGCAGTGGGGCAGTAAGCTAAACGTTATGGGCTGAGCTTGGGTGCGTTTGGCAATATGTTGCTCGCATTGTTTGGCAACAAACTCTTGTAACAGCTGTACGTTAGGTAGCGCTTTTTTATCGAGATATTTGGCGTACTCGCCACGGTATGTGAGTGTCATAGAGGGGTCTATCCCCACTAGTGAAACGCCGTATTGCTCGTATTTTTTTAGCATGGCACTGTTGGCCTCTGCTACGCGTTTAAATTTATTTAAAAATCCGTGTACGTGTAATGGCTTACCGTTGGCTTTGTACGGGGCCAAGTACACATTTAAGCCCAGTTTTTTAAGCAGCGTTATGGCATCTATGACTAAGGGTGTTTCAAAGTAACTGGTGAAGGCGTCTTGCACAATGACCACGGTTTTGGCTTTTTCGGCTTCGCTGAGTGAGGCAATTAATGTCTCGCTTGCAAGAGTAATGGTATCGGTGCGGTTGTCTTCTAGGGCTATACGGTAGCCTTCTAGTTTGATGCCTGTTAACAGTGGCCCATCTACAAACCCCACGGTGTTAGCGAGTATTTTTTGTACGGCGCTGTTACCCATAACGGCATTGTATGCCGCAGGTAATTTTGCACAGGTAGGCAGCATAAATTCTAATGCACCAACGAGGTAATCTTTTGCGGGGCGTAGGTAGCGTGTGTGGTACAGGGCCAAAAACTTACTTCTAAACTCGGGCACATCGACTTTAATGGGGCATTGGCCAGTACAAGATTTACACGCGAGGCAGGCACTCATCGAATCGTACACTTCGTGCGAGTAGTCGTAATCGCCTTGTTTTTTGCTAATGGTATTAATGAGCTTTTGCGGTAAATCAAAGAGCTGCGATAACACATTGGTTTTTTGGTTAAGTGCCGATTCTGTATCGTAGGTGCGCTCAGACAGCAGTTTTAACCATTCGCGTATTAACGAGGCACGGCCTTTGGGCGAGTGCGTTCGTTTGCGGGTGGCTTTGTAAGATGGGCACATGGCGTCGTAAAAATTCCAGTTAAAGCATGCACCATTGCCGTTGCAGTAAACGGCTTCTTCAAATGTGCTCCAGTTTTCTTTACTGATAATGGCATCTTCTTGGCCACGTGTTCGCACTTCGTCTATTTGGAGCAAGTTAATCTGCGCGCTGGGTGTGGCAATTTTACCGGGGTTAAGTTGATTGTGGGGGTCAAACAGCGCTTTAATGTTTTGTAATTGCAGGTATAAATCACCAAAAAAAGCAGGCGCATACGATGAGCGCACGCCTTTGCCGTGCTCGCCCCAAAGCAGGCCGTTGTATTTTTGCGTGAGCGCAGCAACTTGATCGGATATGGCCCAGGCCATTTTGGCTTGTTCGGGTTCTTTCATATCTAGAGCCGGGCGTACATGTAACACGCCTGCATCAACGTGGCCAAACATGCCGTAGTCGAGGTTGTAGCTGTCTAAAATAGCGCGAAATTCGCTGATAAAATCGGCTAGGCTTTCTGGCGGTACGGCGGTGTCTTCAACAAATGGAATCGGGCGGGCTTCGCCTTGTTTGTTGCCTAATAGGCCCACGGCACGTTTGCGCATGGCCCAAATTTTATTGACGTTATTTTGGCCTTTTGCCACGGCAAACCCAATGGGGGCGGCTTGGCTATCGCTAATACTGAGGGCCAGTTTATCGGTTAGGCGCTTCACTTGCTCGGCGACGTCTTGCTCGTTTTCGCCTGCGTATTCAACAAAGTTGATGCCTTGTACTGGCTCGCTGGTGTCATCGGGGAAAAAGTCTTCAACCTGCGACCAGATAAAATCGTTCATGGCAAGGTTAAGTACTTTTGAATCGATAGTTTCTATTGAGGTGGGGCCTGCTTTCATTAGCTCGGTGGCATCGCGCAGCGAGCTATCGAAATTGCCGTATTTAACCACTACCAACGAGACATGCTTGGGTATGGGTAACACGTTAAGTTTGGCTTTGGTAATAAAGCCCAGTGTGCCTTCGCTGCCACATAAAATGTTGTTGAGGTTAAACTCGCCGTTTTCTTCTCGGATATGGGCTAAATCGTAACCGGTTAAACAACGGTTAAGTGGCGGGAAGGTGTCTTCAATAGCTTGCTTATGGGTTTGATAAATACCGTCTACGGTGCGGTATAGCTCGGCCTCTTTGGTATTGCCTTGGCTAATGCGGTCAAAGTCGGCGTTGCTAACACGTTGGCTTTTAATGACGCTGCCATCGGTAAGGACGGTTTCTAATTCTAAAACATGGTTGCGTGTTTTACCGTACAAACACGAGCCTTGGCCCGATGCATCGGTGTTGATCATGCCGCCCAGTGTGGCGCGGTTACTGGTGGATAACTCGGGCGCAAAAAACAAGCCGTGGGGTTTAAGCGCTGCATTGAGCTGATCTTTCACCACGCCTGTTTCGACCTCTACCCAGCCTTCTTCTGCATTGATGCTAATAATGTTGGTCATGTGGCGCGATAAATCGACAATAATCCCGTCGCTGAGTGATTGCCCATTTGTACCCGTGCCGCCGCCGCGTGGCGACAACGCAATATCGTGAAATTCAGCGTTGTGTATAAGTTGGGTGAGCACAACTAAGTCATGTTGATGCTTAGGATAAACCACACCCTGCGGCAAAATTTGATAAACCGAATTATCGGTAGCAAGCACCGTGCGATTGGCGTAATCGGGGCTAATATCGCCTTCAAAGGCAGATTTTTTGAGCGCCTCAAAAAAAGCAAGGTAGTGCGTTTGTGCGGGCGTGATATTCGTAAGCTTGGGGATCATAAAATAACTCTTTTTATCGCCTAAAATAAATGGCAAAAATACAAAAGGGGGTAAATTAAAGCGTGTTGTTAAAACAGCGGTAAATACGAATTAGGCGTTTAAATACTGTGCGTTGTGATGAATGGCAATATTTAACAGTCAGCTTCTAGAAAACAATGCCTAGAGCGCAATGTCTAGAAAGCAGTATTTAAATAACTGTAAATAAATGAGCCTGTCACATTTGACGTGTTTATTTATCAGCAGTATTTATTGATAAAGCTCGCCCATAGTATTCGTTAAACTTAGTAGCGCTAATAATGGCGGCATTGTAGCGTTTAAATGCGATTATGTGAATAAAGGCATGCATCGTTTTATACGGCTGTTTTGCACCGCGTACTTCTTAACAAAGTACATGGCCATTAAGCTTATATTCTACGCCCTTATGATGTGTTGAGATGAGTGATAACGGCTGAATTCACACCAATAATTGCAGTGGTTGATGTTTTGATACGGTGATATTGGATGCATTTTTTGGTAGCGTAACTGTTGCGTTGACGCCAAAAGCTGGGGCTTTGGGGTTGTTGGGCATGGGGTTGAGCCTGGCAATAATTTGAAAGAGCGGTGATTTTTGCATGACGCCAGTTTGCGGGTTGTTGGTTATCATACTGCAACGTTGGCAGTGATCAATTAATGATATGCGCCAACTAACGTTGTTGCTTGATAATGGATCGTTATTGAATTCAGGGTTGTTTTTGGCTGATATAGATTTGTTTTCTGGCGCAAACGAGGTGTAATTATGTTCATCAAAAGCCCGTAGCCCTTCAATCACAATGTTGGGCCTAAAATGAGGTATGCCCACTTGGGTGTGTTTTTGGGCATCGGGTGCCTGGCTAATGGCGCGGGTAAATACGTCCATTTCTTTATTAATGGCATCAACAGAATGCTTGTTGGCCACTAAAAAAGGCGCTGCGTCGGCGAAATGAGTGGCATCGCTACCAAACCGTGCGGGGTTTGTCATGTTGCGTGCTTGTTGTTGGTTAAACGCCACAAGCTTTAAGCGCATATTGGCATTGATTTTTTGAGTAATCCACGCGTTTGCAATATCTGATGCAATATTAGCGGGGCAGGTATCGCCATGTACGCTGGTATCTAACATGCCGTGGTGAGTGGGTTGCGGAACAGTAATATGTGAGTTGTCGCGGGTATCTATAAGTAAAATGGGGGAGGTAAGCGGAGAGTCGGGTTGTGTAAATCGCGCTTCAATACAGGCCATTTGTGGCGCTTTGCGTTGGGTGAGCATGGTGCCGCAGGGTTTCACTACCATCCAAATACGGTCGCCGAGTAAGCCTTTGGGGGTAAGTACCGCTTTATCTACCTCAAAACCTGCTAACGATTTTACAGGGTAAAGCCATAAAGAATGTATAGAAACCGTCATAACCGAGCCATGTGTTTAATCATTGACTGGCCATTATACAAAATTACGCGCCATTTTTGTGTGGGCTTGTTGGGTTTTTGGCATCATAGGCTATCTATGTATACGTACTTAGTTGTATTAAAGCCATAATAATGACAGTGCGCACAGTAAGCGTTGTTGTCATGGTTATGAAGAGGCATTTAAATAAAAGACGTTTTGTCTCTTGCCTTGTTTTTATTGCGTTTAGTGAATGCGCTTTAGGTTTATGGGTGCGGCATCTGTTGCTAGATAGCGTTATTCGGCTAGCGTATTCCGTCAGCCCATCTAAGTTATATGAATGAATATTTCTGGCGGGTATTTATCTGTTTAAACATCGGTATACGTATTTATTATTATACGTTTCTTAGGTGTGTTATCGAGGTGGCACTTTTATCTTTTTTAGGTGCCTCACATTCGTGTAGAGCATCGCACAAAGCTTGCTAATATTAATGTACTTATGTCTTTACCCTCTATTTTGCTGCCTACTGGCTAGCGTTACCGTAGGTTTTATTGACACGCTCAAAGGCTATTTATGAATAAAACGGTGTTACAACTACAAAAAGCAATGGGATATATTTTATTTGATAAACCCAAGCAGGTGAATTTAGCGTTGGCGTGTTTATTTGCGCAGGGGCATTTACTAATAGAAGATTTACCCGGTATGGGTAAAACCACGCTGGCGCACGGTTTGGCTAAGGTGTTGGGTTTAACTTATGATCGCGTGCAATTTACCAGCGATATGCTGCCATCGGATATTTTAGGTGTGTCGGTGTTTGATCAAACACAGCATGTGTTTACGTTTCATGAGGGGCCGGTGTTCTCCCAGTTGTTATTAGCCGATGAGATTAACCGCGCAACGCCTAAAACCCAAAGTGCGCTGTTAGAAGCCATGGAAGAAAAACAGGTGTCTATTGATGGAAAAACACGCGCCTTGCCGTCGCCTTTTTTTGTGATTGCGACGCAAAATCCGCAGTCGCAAATTGGGACATTTGCATTGCCAGAATCCCAATTAGACCGCTTTTTGCTGCGTGTTAGCTTGGGTTACCCGTCTAAGCAGGCCGAGCAACAATTGTTTAGGGGTCTTAACCCGCGCGCAAATATCAAAAAATTAAAACCGATTGTATCGCTAAAAGAGCTAAGCGAGATACAAGCACAGGTGCAGGCCATAGAGGTGAGTGATCATTTTTTAGATTACCTTTACAGGCTGGTTGATTTTAGCCGCACCACCGATCAATTTACCTATGGTATTTCGCCCCGCGGCGCACTGGCGTTGTTAGCCAGCGCTAAAGCATGGGCGTTTATTGTGGGGCGTAAATATGCCACGCCAGAAGATATTCAAGCGGTTTTAGAGTCGGTGGTGGGGCACAGGTTACATGCAACGGGCAGCGAGGCTACCAATGCGAGCGCTTATTTAATGCAGCACGTGAATGTCATTAGCCAAGAGCCGCTTTAAGATGTGGCCACGGGCGTTTTTTAATCGGTTATTTGAGCGCTTATTAGTACGCTCTATTCCACCTCAGCAGCAGGTGCACCTTAACCGTAAAAATATTTTTGTGTTCCCCACGCGCGTGGGGTTTTTGTATGTGCTTGTGGCATGTGTGGTGTGGTTGTTAGGGACAAATTATCAAAATAACTTGGTGTTATTTGTGGCTTATTTTATGTTTGCCTCGTGCGTGGTGGTGATCCACCATACGTTTAATAACCTCACGCAACTTGCGGTAAGTTTTACCAAAGCACCGCCTGTTTTTGCAGGGGAGGCGGCAGTATTTAGTTTTGATCTGCACAATAAAAAATCGCGGTTATCCAATAGCGTGTATGCCCATTTTAGGGCGTCGGATACCTCTAGCACCGCCGAGGTAAAGCATATTAAGGCGCATAGCCATGTGCCGATTAATGTCGCGTTGGCGGCAACAAAACGGGGTGTTTTAGTGCCCAACCGCTTGGGGGTGTTGACGTTTTACCCTTACGGTTTATTACGATGTTGGACATGGCTCGATTTAAACGCCACGTGTTTGGTGTACCCCGCACGGATTAAAGCGCCGTTAATAACACTGCCCGCAAGCGGCGATGGCAGCCAACAAAATACGGTTAAAGGCGGTGATGAGTTCGACCACTTTAAAGCCTATACCGCAGGCGACGAGCTAAAACATATTGCCTGGAAGGCATCATCTAAAGGGAAGGGCTTATTGGTTAAACAATACGCCACGGCCACGCAGCCCATAGTGGCTTTATCATTAGAGGCGATAGATGCGCCAACGCTGGAGTTAAAGTTAAGCGGGTTAAGTTATTGGGCCACGTATTTTTACCAGCAGCAGCAACCGTTTAGCGCCACTATTAAGGGTAAAACATGGTCATTGGCGCAATCAAAACAGCAATCTACGCAACATTACCACGGTGTCATGGCATGCTTAGCCACGTATAACTTGCCGGTTAATACGCCGTTAAACGGCGTAACCCGTTCTTATTCAGCCAATACGGATTCAGCCCAAAATGCGCATCTAGCCGAGCACCATCATCATGCTTAATACCCTGAGTGTGCAACGCATATCTAACCACGCTTTAAAATACGTGTTGGCGGCTCAGCTCATTTGTTTATTGCCGTTGTTTTTTATTTTACCCAAATGGTTGCCTGCATTATGGGTGTTTGCCTGCGTGTGGCGTATTCAGATTATCCGCGATAAATGGACGTTACCGCACTGGGCAGTTAAGGCCGCTTTGGCCGCTGCCTGCATGGGCGGTTTGTATTTAAGTTATGGTTTTAACGCCAGTATTGAGCCGCTTATTGGCTTTTTACTGGCGGCCGCTATTTTAAAAATTATTGAGGCGCAAAAAAATAGCGATGCGGTTATTGTGTTGTTTGTGTGCTTTGTGTTGGTGGCCACGCAGTTGTTGTTTTCGCAATCGTTGTTGGCATTAATATACAGTGTGGTATCTATTATTGCGGTATTTATGGCGTTAAATGCGCTGTTTAAAGGCCGTATTACGCCCGTTGGCGAGCATATTAAACCTAACGTTATTATGGTGTTACAGGTGGTGCCCATTGCGTGTTTGTTGTTTGTTGTGTTGCCGCGTTTGCCGCCGTTATGGAGTATGCCCAGCGCGAAAAGTGCCGCAACAGGCTTTAGCGATACGATGTCACCGGGCGATATTAGCGCGTTAAGTAAGTCATCTAAGGTGGCGTTTAGGGTTACGTTTTATGATGCCGACCGCACGGACGTGTTAAATGCGCAGCAAATTGCATCGGCTTTGCCACCGTCGCAACGTTATTGGCGTGGTTTGGTGTTAGATGAGTTTAAAAATAACACCTGGTCACGCTCAGATTATGCCGATGTTTTAGAGGCGTTTACATCACAAGAGCAGTTAAACAAGCAAAGCAAGCTAGAAAAGAACACGCAAGCCGCTGCTTTAAATAGAGCCCAACCGCCCCTCATGCATTACGATGTGCTACTTGAGCCACACAACCAGCGCTGGTTGTTTTCGCTGTATAAAATACACACTCTTACTAGCTCATTACGCACTAAAATACTGCCTTCTGGGTTGGCTAAATCGTTTAGGCCAGTATCGGCGCGCATGCAGTACAGCGGGGCGTCACGGTTGCAGCATCAGCAAAAAAGCGCACAACAACACCCACAACAACACCCACAACAACACGATCTCAACCCGCGTGAAAAAGCCTTATATACTGCGCTGCCGCTTACCAATAACACTAACAATACCAATAATACTAAAACTCAGGCCCTTGCCATCAAGCTTGGTGGGAACAATGCGATAAAAAATAGCCATAATTATATCAATGCTGTGCTGGCGTATTACAACCAATCGTTTACGTATACACTTAACCCGCCGCGTTTAGGCGTGAACTCTATTGATGATTTTTTGTTTGTCTCAAAACGGGGTTTTTGCGAGCATTTTAGCAGCAGTTTTGTGTATTTAATGCGTGCTGCCGGCCTGCCTGCCCGTGTGGTTGTGGGCTATTTGGGTGGCGAGATCAACCCAGTAGAAAATTACATGGTGGTGAAGCAATCAGATGCCCATGCATGGGCAGAAGTATGGATAAAAAATGAAGGCTGGGTGCGTGTCGATCCTACGTCGGCTGTGGCACCGCAACGGATCGAGCAATCGTTATCGAATGCCTTAACCGCCGACGAGCAGCACGAATTGCAGCAAGGTTTATGGCAGTGGGGGCCGCTCAGACAATTTGCTAACCGTATTGATGCCGCCAGTTATTTATGGCACCGCTACGTAGTCAGTTATGATAACAGCACGCAAAAAGGGTTTTTTAGCCGGTTTTTAGGGGGTGAAGCCCCGTGGCGTATTGCCGCATTTGTATGCGTAGTTATGGTGTTGTTAATTTTTACGTTTTTTGTGCTGCCTCTTTTAATAAAGCGCAAAAATACCTCGCCAGATATTAAACTGCTGTATACCTTTGAAAAAAAATGCCGTGTACTAGCTGTGACACGTGCGCCTTCACACAGCCCCGCAGCGTTTGCGCGGCATGTTGCAGCCCTGCACCCACATTATCGCCAGCAGCTTATGCGTATTGCAGATGTATTTGAGCGCCGGCTATACGCGCCCTCAAATACAACCACATTGGCAGAGCTACACGCCGCCATAAAAGCGTTTAAGCCTAAGGCGGCTTAATAAAAAAAGTCGCTAGGGAACCTATGATTGACCTCGTGGCGTTTCTGTATGCCTTAGAGCGATTAATTGATAGGCGTCTTTTGCAGATAATGGCCATAGCCCTAAGCAAAAAGCAGCCCTTATTAAAATGACCCGTAGCCTTCATTAAAAGCGACCCGTAGCCCTTATTAAAGACAACAACAGTGCAAGCGACGGCTCTAGGCCAGGCTCTTCGGGGTTTTTAAAATCCAGAGATGCCGCGAGGTTAAGCGGAGGTTCTCTACATTTTGCTTTAACTTCGCGCGCGCGGCTTAAGGTTAGGACGAGCTTAAGGTTAAGAAGAGCTTAATGTTAAGAAGAGGTGAGTGCTAGGTGGATTAAGGCTAGGCAGATTAAGACTAAGCGGATGTTAGGGCGTCTTGGTGGTTACATTTGTAGGCTAGATATGTTCTCAATGTTTTTTAAATATCGTCTTAATAACTATTTAATACATTCTTAATACATTCTCAATATATGTCTCAGTGTACATCTAAAGGTATGTGCAAATACAAGTGTAAATGGTGCTTCAACGCTTTTTTGATACTCTTCTAATACGCTTTTAATATCTTTCAACATTGCTCTGGGTTTTTGTCAAAATGTCTACATAATAGGGCTACGTTATAGCGTTTTGTGCTTAAAAATGGTGCTTTTAAATTAGATTGTGTTCTAAAAAAGCGCCCGTTATTATGTTTGATTGTTTTCTTTTGGTGCAAAAAAAGCACGTTTTATTGCTTTATTTTTATTGTCTGTCAAAATGGCACCGCCTTTGTGCAAAGCCTTGTTTAAAGGTTTAACAGTAAAAGCGCGTGTGCGCCTACAACTATAAATAAGATTTAAATAGGATACCCCCATGAAACTTATTTCATCTGTGATTAAACCTCATAAACTAGACGATGTACGCTCTGCTTTATCTGGCATTGGCCTAAGCGGAATGACCGTAACCGAAGTTAAAGGCTTTGGTCGTCAAAAAGGGCACACCGAGCTATACCGTGGTGCCGAATATGTGGTTGATTTTGTCCCCAAGGTAAAAATCGAAGTGGCTGTAGATGATGAACAGCTAGAGCAGGTGATTGATGTGATTTGTAGCGCAGCAAAAACAGGCAAAATTGGCGACGGCAAAATATTTGTATCGCCGCTAGAAAATGTTGTACGTATTCGCACCAACGAGACAGGCTCAGAAGCGCTTTAGCATCTCGGCCCCTTCGTTAATTTACATATTCTCTCTTAGTACATAAGGTTTGTACCGCCCATAAAGACACTTTGTGCGGGCCTTATGTTCGTTGTTTTAGGAACTCCCATGAAAAAACTCCTAGCCGTTGGCTTACTTTCTCTTTTATTTACCCCTAGTTTGGCGTTTGCCGATACGGGCCATACGGCATGGATGCTTACCGCGACAGCGTTGGTTTTGTTTATGACCATACCGGGCTTGTCGCTTTTTTATGCGGGCCTTGTGCGTTCTAAAAACGTGCTGTCTGTTTTAATGCAGTGTTTTGCACTGACGTGTTTGATGTCTATTTTGTGGTTTGCTGTGGGCTACACCATTGCTTTTGGTAGCGACGGTGTCGAGCAGGGCAAATGGATTGGCGATTTTGGTAATATCTTTTTTGCCTCTATTACTATGGATTCTATGAATGGTGATATCCCCGCCAGTTTGTTTGCGATTTTTCAAATGACATTTGCGGTTATTACTCCTGCATTAATTGTGGGTGGCTTTGCCGAGCGCATGAAGTTTTCTACTATGTTAGCGTTTTGCTCTGCATTTATGTTGTTGGTTTATGCACCCGTTTGCCATTGGGTATGGGGCGGCGGCTGGTTAGGCAGCATGGGCGTACAAGATTTTGCAGGCGGTGCGGTTGTGCACATTACCGCAGCGGTTGCCGCATTAGTGGCTGCCGTGGTTATGGGGCCACGTAAAGGGTTTGGCAGCAAGCCCATGCCGCCGCACAACTTAACCATGACAGTTTGCGGCGCGGGTATGTTATGGGTAGGTTGGTTTGGCTTTAATGCAGGTTCGGCCGTGGCCGCAGATAACTCGGCCGCTATGGCCATGTTAGTCACGCATATTTCTGCGGCAGCAGGCTCGCTTGCATGGATGACCATGGAGTGGATTCGCCACGGTAAACCATCTGTGTTGGGTATTGTCACAGGTATGGTGGCCGGCTTAGGTACTATTACACCGGCATCGGGTTCAGTTGGCCCCGCAGGCGCGTTAGTGATTGGTATCTCGGCGGGTGTGGTATGTTATTACGCGACTATTTTTATTAAGCAAAAGTTAAAAATAGACGACAGCCTAGATGTATTCCCCGTGCATGGTGTGGGCGGTATTTTAGGTTTGATGCTAGCAGGTGTTTTTTGCTCACCCGCGCTAGGCGTTTTTAGCGGCAATGGTTTTAGCGACGGTATCAGCAGCATTTCTGGCCAATTATTTGTACAGGGTGTGGGTGTGGTATCAACCTTTGTTTACACCGCTGTGGTGAGTTATATCTTGTTAAAAGTGTTGGATAAGCTAATGGGCCTACGCGTAAGCGAAGAAGACGAAAATACCGGTCTCGATTTAGTCTTACACGACGAGCGCGGCTACGATTTGTAGTGATATAACGGGCGGTTACATCAAGCCATTATGTGTAAAAAGCCGAGTATGAAGATACTCGGTTTTTTTTTGCCAGTTAAAAGGAGTGAAGCGGCCTAATTAAGTTTAAGAAGCTTTTATTGTGGTAGGGCTGGTATTGTTATTGTGCGAATATGGCGTGAATAGAGGGGGTAATAGAAATGGCAATAGGGTGTTTCTGATTCGTTTTTGCAAGCGTGATAATTCACTTGGTTTCGTTCCGTTTAAGTAACAATATGGGTGAAAATATGGGTATCCTCGATTTATTGAAAATATGGATGTCCTCGATTTACGATTTATTGTTTTAAAAGATGAGTGATTGCGAGCGGCGGCAGAAAATACCACCCCGGCATCACGAACACGCTGTAAATACATCCCTGTACGCTCTTGTCGGCTCCTGCCTCCAAAGGTTCGTGTTGTCGAGGTGATATCTTCTTTTGAATTAATATTTTTGAAGCGTAAATTAGCGGCAATAACCTAAACCGTTTCTCTCGTTCCCATGCTCTGCGTGGGAACGCATATTGGCTGAAATGCGCTTGCGCACTCCAATATTTTGGTTTGCAGTTTATTCAATAAGTCGTGTGCAAGGTTGGTTTAACTTGCAGATGTTGCAACGAGCTTTGTTCTTCGATTATAAATATGGGCGTTCCCGATTTCTCCGATTTCTGTTGTTTACTTCGGCCTGTGCCAGAACACATTACCTCGCCACCACGAACACGCTGTAAATACATCCCTGTAAGCTCTTGTCGGCTCCTGCCTCCAAAGGTTCATGGTGGCGAGGAAATATATTCTTTTTAATTGATATTATTGCTGGTGAGTTTATTTATGCTTTATTTCGTTCCCATGCTCTGCGTGGGAATGCATATTGGCTTGGTTGTTTCTGGGGGTGGTTTGCGTGTTTATCTAAAATGCGTTGACGAGTTAAGCTGTAAACTTTATGGGTGTCCCTGACTTTCTGACTTTTCTCCCTGACTTTTCGCGTGAAACCCTCTGGA
>CAKZUG010000032.1 GCA_937920545.1 uncultured Saccharophagus sp. | reverse complement strand
GAGTATTAACTAAAAGCCTTACATCTTTGGTATCTTCGGCCTCAAGGTCTACAGGCTTATAATTGTGGGCAATAATATCTATTTCATTCGTGTTTTCATCTTGAGCAATAACGGCGTTCACTTGATACGCATCATCGGTATTACTTGAAACAACAGACTGCTTATAGCGCACCTTTCCTACTGAATCGGTAAATACACGTGTAGACCATCGCTCATTTCCAGCAACCCTATGGCCAAACTGAAATATTTGATCAATAGCGTGATCATGAAAATGATCTGTCATGGCAACAGTAAAGGTGTCGGATTGAGCGGTATCAGAAAACACGGTTGTATTGCCTGCAATAGCAGAAACAACTTTAAACTCATGCAACTCTAATAAAGTACCTTCTTGCCAATTTGGATGCTCGACCAGCCCTTCAAATAACTCTTCAAACTTGGCTTTGGCGTCTAACGTCGCCTTATTTGTAATAATTGGGTAGTCAGAAATACCCCAAAACTGGAATGAAATATTATTATCGGCGCTGTAATCAAGTAAAGAAGAAGCAAATGATTTAATTACTTCGTTTTTATAATTTGTCACGCTACCGTTTCTAAAAACAAAGTCGGGCACGCGGGTATGTAAACCAATAATCGCATCAGGTACAACAGAACGCACTGCCGTAACACTATTGGCGAAATATTCAATAAACTCTTGCTCTGTACCATACCAATGATCAGGCGTTTCTATTTCAGAACCAATACGGTAGCGCCAGGCTTTAACTTGCTCTTCACCATACACATCAACTAAATGCTGCATTAATGCTTGCATAAACTTAACATATTCAGACATATCGAAGGGCGGTAACGAGTTACCATAAATAGATATGCGCTCGTTTTCACGAAAGTTAACGCCGTCTTTTTGATCATTAGGGATAAAATTAAATCCCGTTTGAAACGCCCATGGCGGTTGATCTAAAACAATTTGATACAGCTCTATATCTTGTTTAAGTACCGCATCAATACGCTCGGTTAGTGGCGCAAAATTGTAAATATATTGACCTGTCGCCTCATCGTAACGTGCTGGATCAAAATCCAAATCAGGAACACGCACACCGTTTTCGAGTTTCGTAATCCCACCAACCATTCGTACTGCATTCATTGAAAGGCCAGGACGCACTCTAATATTATTTCTTGGGCTGGTCCTATTCGCGACTTGATACATATCGTAAATAGCATACTGCGCTTGTGACGCATCGGTTAAATCGGCTGTTATATTAATACTGCCGGCATCAATGTTAAAATCGTCAAGTAAAGAATCAGTTGGCGTAGTGGCAACAGGTGTTTCAGGCTCTGGTGCAGGCTCTACGGGTGTTTCAGGCTCTGGTGCAGGGTCAGCGGGTGTTTCAGGCTCTGGTGCAGGGTCAACGGGTGTTTCAGGTTCTGGCTCAGGATCTACGGGTGCTTCAGGTTCTGGCGTAGGCTCTACGGGTGTTTCAGGTGCAGGCGCAGGATCTACGGGTGTTTCAGGTGCAGGATCTACAGGCGTTTCAGGTTCTGGCGCAGGGTCTACGGGTGTTTCAGGTGCAGGCGCAGGGTCTACGGGTATTTCAGGTGCAGGCGCAGGGTCTACCGTTGTTTCGGGTTCTGTTACAGGGTCTACTGGTACTTCGGTTTCCGGAATAGCAGGAACAACAGTGTTAGTGTCGCTTTCTGTCGACGTATCGCCACCACAACCGTATAAACTAAGTGTGCAAGCAATACTTGCACCTGCGAGTAATTTACTAAAACGCATAATGTTACCTTCATTATTATTAAAAGAGGAGTATACAGACACACACATGTTGATTAAAACGCCATGCCGTCAATATATGACTTTAGTCACACTAATGTATATTTAAAATATGTATTTTTTACATCTGACACTTTTTCACGCACAAAGTCATACAAAGCTACCGACTATTTTTTTCAAGCCAAGTTTGTCATCACGAAAAAAATAATGCTATTTTGTTAGCCTATGCGCACTATATTATGTGTTTTAAGCTGATTTATATGGCACTCACTTCTTCATAATGGCGTTATTTTTAATCATAATGCCGCTTATTTCGATGGAAAACACACTTTAAATGCTCACCTTACATCATGGTCTGCTAAAGACCTGTTTGAATACACGTTAATATTATTATTATCATTCATTAAAGAACTTACCTAACGTAACATAACTGGCCTTACAAGGTTATGCGCCTAAAGTATGAGTTGTTTGGGTTTATAACGTTTCATTGGCAGGCATTTTCTCGTGCTGCAAGGCTGCTGGTAATCTTTACCGTAGCCTTTACCGTAATATTTTGCGTAAATGATTATTATTGTAAAAATGGTACTACTATGTTGAATCACATCAAAAATTTTTTTCAACTGCAGCTTGAGCATGTAACTGATAATAACAAAGGTAAATCTGCTCAGCATACATCCAACCTCGCTTGTGCAGCCTTACTTATTGAAGTGGCGATAATAGATAATCATTTCGATAATAAAGAATTTGACATATTGAGCGGCCAACTGATTCAACAACTAAACATTACAGATGCAGAATGCGATCAACTTATTACATTGGCAAAACAAGAACAAAAAGAGGCAACGTCCACGTATCAATTTACCCAGCTGATTAATCAGCATTACAGTGAGGAGCAAAAATCGATCCTAATAAAAAGCATGTGGCTTGTCGCGTATGCAGATGGGAATATTGATAAGTATGAAGAGCATGTTATTAGAAAAGTAGCCGATTTAATTTATGTCTCACACGCCCAGCTTATAAAAGCTAAAATTGAAGCGCGTGATTCATAGCGCCCCTCCAGCGAGTCAAAGGCATCCATACTGGATGGGAAAGCCATCATATAAAATGGCGGTATAAAAACTCCCGCCTTCACAAACGTCCCCATGACTATAACGCCGTTAGCTTCACCTTAAGCCCTTTAATTTCATCTCGTAACATGCCTGCTTTTTCAAACTCTAAATCTTTCGCGGCTTTGTGCATGTCTTTTTCTAAACTGGATATCATTTTCATAACCGCTTTAGGTGACGACCAATCAATACCCGAGGTGTCAATTTTATCAATAAGCTTTTTACGCTTGCCAGGTTTAGCTCCTGGCGTACGGGCAGATTCCATAATATCTTCAACACTTTTCTTGATACCTTTAGGCTCAATATTATGCTCTTTATTATGCGCAATTTGTTTTTCGCGGCGGCGTTGTGTTTCTGTTATGGCGCGCACCATAGAATCGGTTTCTTTATCGGCGTATAAAATTGCTTTACCAGCAACGTTACGAGCCGCACGGCCAATGGTTTGAATGAGTGATCTGTCTGAGCGTAAAAAACCTTCTTTATCGGCATCAAATATCGCTACCAACGAGACTTCAGGCATATCCAAACCTTCTCGTAATAGGTTAATACCCACCAGCACATCAAACTCACCAATACGTAAATCGCGAATAATCTCAACGCGCTCAACGGTGTCAATATCTGAGTGCAGGTAACGTATGCGTACGCCCACTTCAGCCAAGTAATCGGTTAAATCTTCGGCCATGCGCTTTGTTAACACGGTAATTAATACGCGCTCATTTAAGGCAACACGCTTGTTAATTTCAGATAAGCAATCATCAACCTGTGTTGTGGCGGGCCGCACTTCTATTATAGGGTCGAGTAAACCTGTGGGTCGCACGACTTGCTCGACGACCTGCCCTTGGTGTTCTTTTTCATATTTACTGGGCGTAGCCGATACAAAAATCATTTGAGGGGCGCGGTTTTCCCATTCATCAAAACGCATGGGGCGGTTATCTAATGCTGAAGGCAACCTAAAGCCATATTCAACCAACGTTTCTTTACGCGAACGATCACCTTTGTACATGGCCCCTATTTGCGGTACCGTCACGTGTGATTCATCAATTAATAATAACGCATCGGGCGGGAGATAATCGAACAAGGTGGGCGGTGCATCGCCGTTATCACGGCCAGACAAATACCGCGAGTAGTTTTCGATACCATTACAGTAACCCAGCTCTTGCATCATTTCTAAATCGTAACGTGTGCGCTCTTCAAGCCGCTGTGCTTCAACCAGTTTGTTGTTATCACGAAACTGCGCCAAGCGCTCGGTTAGCTCAACTTTTATGTTTTCAATCGCGTCTAATATTGTGTGACGCGGGGTCACATAATGGGTTTTGGGGTAAATAGTGTAACGCGGGACTTTTTGAATAAGCTCGCCCGTGAGAGGATCAAATAACGATAAGTTATCAACTTCGTCATCAAATAAATCAATACGCAATGCCGCCAAATCAGAATCAGCGGGGTAAATATCAATCACATCACCGCGTACTCGGTAGGTGCCACGAGTAAAATCAATATCGTTGCGGGTGTATTGCATTTCGGTTAAGCGGCGCAAAATAGCGCGCTGTTCAATGGGCTCGCCACGGGCAACATGCAACAGCATTTTCATGTAAGATTGCGGGTCGCCCAAACCATAAATAGCCGATACCGTCGCCACAACAATTACGTCTTTACGCTCTAGCAATGATTTTGTGGCAGATAAACGCATTTGCTCAATATGTTCGTTTACCGATGCATCTTTATCAATAAATGTATCCGATGACGGTACGTAAGCTTCGGGTTGGTAATAATCGTAATAAGAAACAAAATACTCGACCGCATTATTGGGGAAAAAATCTTTAAATTCCCCATAAAGTTGCGCCGCCAAGGTTTTGTTGTGCGCCATAATAATGGTCGGGCGATCGGTCTGCTGAATAACATTCGCCATAGTAAATGTTTTACCCGAACCCGTCACACCCAATAATGTTTGGTGTGCAAGCCCTGCATCAATCCCTTTGACTAGACCAGCAATGGCTGTGGGCTGGTCGCCAGCAGGTTCAAATTTACTGTGAATGTTAAATAGTTTTGCCATGTATCAACCTTTATGTCTGACGCGTACTTTCTGACACATTTATGTTTTATGCGTAATGCGCCAGCAGTAATGTATTTTGGGGTTTTGTTTAAAATCATCGCCAATGGTACTGGCCGAGATATTTTCAATTGTAAATTGCGCGGCTAAATCGCTATCTAATTTAAACTTACGAAAATTAGTCGAAAAGTACAATACGCCCTGCTCGCTTAGAATACGCATGCTTTGTGTAATCAGCGCAATATGATCGCGCTGTATATCGAGTACATCGTCCATTTTCTTTGAGTTAGAAAACGTGGGCGGGTCGAGCATAATCAGGTCATACTCATCGCGACAATCATCTAACCAGCTTAAGCAATCGGCGCGCTCCAATTGGTGATCGCGTGGGTTGAGGTTATTTAATCTAAAATTCTCCTCTGCCCAATCGAGGTAGGTATTCGACATGTCGACACTGGTACTGGATACTGCGCCGCCAAGGGCAGCTTGTATTGTGACACTTGCCGTATAGCAAAATAGGTTTAAAAAGCGTTTTCCATTAGCTTGCTGAGCAATGGTTTGCCTAAGAGGTCGATGATCTAAAAACAAACCCGTATCGAGATAATCGTCTAGGTTGATAAAAAACTCGGCTTGGCCTTCTTTTAATGTAAAGCAGCGGTTTTTATCAAAGCCTGTTTGGGTTGTTTGGTTTTCATATTGCTGTGCACCTTTATTTTTACGGCGTGTTTTTGTAAAAATAACCTCGTTATCGGCATCAAAACATACCGCAACGGCATGCTTAAGTTGCTCAAAACGGTGTACGGCTTTTTTCTCGTCGATGGTTTTAGGTGGGGCATATTCTTGGATATGCAGTTTGTCGTTATACACGTCTACCGCGCAGGCGTACTCTGGAATATCCGCATCGTACACACGATAACCTTGTAGCTGCTCAGTTTTTATCACTTTTTTAAGGCGCTTACGGTTTTTATTTAACCTATTAAGCACCATTTGCGCGTCACTGCTTAAAGGTAAATCTTTTAATACTTTTTCAGGTTTCGCTTCGCTGCTTTCACCGTCGCGTAATTGTGCCTGTGCCGCTGGGCGAATGTTGTACAGTAAAATCTCGGCGTGCAGTGGACCGTTTCTAAATTTGTTCTTTTTTGCCGCGCGCATGCGCGTTTCGCTGGCCAATGCAGGGTTACTGGTAAATAGACCAAACACCCAGTTTTCAAAATGCTGCTTGATGGTTTCGGCCAATGCAAAGTAGGTGTGCTTTAGATCTTCCACTTCGCCTAAACGCTCACCGTACGGCGGGTTGGTAATAATTAAGCCGTTATCGGTCGCGTAAACAGGTTTAACTAATGCATCAGCTGATTGCGCCTTTAAGCGAATCATATCTTCTAACCCTGCCGCCACGATATTGTTCTCGGCACTTTTAATAATATAGGGGTTTTCATCGTAGCCCACAAAGCACCAGTTTTCGGCTTTTTCGCTGGCAAGTGCCTGCTCTTTTTGCGCTTGCGCTTGCGCTTTAACTTCTTGCCATACGTTGGCGTTGTGCTGTGTCCAAAAATCAAAAGAGAAACTATCGCGCGTTAAGCTTGGCGCTATATTGAGTGCCATCATGGCGGCTTCAATTAAAAATGTACCCGAACCACACATAGGGTCTAAAACAGTAAACGCATCATGCTCTTTTATGGCTTTGGGTAAACCTGCACGTACTAAAATAGCGGCGGCTAAGTTTTCTTTTAACGGGGCACTTCCCTGGCCTGTACGGTAACCGCGCTTATGTAAACTCTCACCACATAAATCAAGGCTCCAAGTAACTTCATCTTTGACAAGGCGCACATTAATACGAATATCGGGTTGGGTTTTATCTACCACGGGGCGCTCAAAACCTAAATAGGTGAGCTTATCAACAATGGCATCTTTGACTTTTTGAGCACCAAATTGCGTGTTGCGTATTTCGCCGCTACTGCCGGTAAAGTCAACGCGCAATGAAGCGGTGGGCGCAAAAAAGGCGGGCCAGTCGATATCATGCGTAGCATCGTAGATACTTTGCGCGTCTGATACCTTCGCGCTTTTTATCGGTAAAAAAACTTTGTTTGCAAGACGCGCCCATAAAATATAGCGGTATAGATTTTCGTGGTTGGTATCAAAATAAATACCAGCATGCCCCGCTTGAATATTGTGCATACCTAAATCAGTGGCTTCATCCACCAGCATCGACTCCCATCCAACGGGGCAATTAGCAAAAAACGTAAAGGTAGAATCAGTCATGGTAAGCTCTTAAATTAAATATAGGCACAGGGGTAAACCTATGCAAAAAAGGTGGGAAATCTCGTTTATCAACAACCGCCAGATACATTCATACACAAGTGACAGTTAATAGAAACTGGCGCATATTTTAACATTTTTTGTGTGCTGTGTATGCGCCTTTTTACTTGCACCTTGTGTGCCCTACAGCCAAATGATACCTCAGCTAAATCGTGCATTAGGTAAATTGAGTCCATGCAAAAGATAGCTGAGAGGCATCGGGGCGGTTTAGACGCTTATACTGTTATCGCATCACTACACGCTTTAATTAAAGCGGGGCCTTCGTAAATAAAACCACTGTATAGTTGAACCAAGCTGGCCCCAGCGGCTATTTTTTCTTGAGCATCGCCGCCATTTAAAATGCCGCCTACGCCGATAATCGGGATCGCCCCTTTTAAATGCGTATTTAATACTCGAATAACGTGGGTTGATTGATCACACACAGGCTTGCCGCTTAACCCCCCCGCCTCGTTTTGATGCGTATGGCCTGCGATATCATCGCGATTCACCGTGGTGTTAGTCGCAATGATCGCATCGATACTGGCCTCCAGCAATGTATCAGCGACGTCTACAATTTCTTCATCTGTCATATCGGGCGCGATTTTAACCGCAATAGGCACAATTTTTTGATGCTGCTCGGCCAGTATGTGTTGGTGCGCTTTTACGCCTTTCACTAACGCGCTCAAACTTTCACCAAACTGCAAATCACGTAAGCCGGGTGTATTAGGCGATGAAATATTTACTGTAATGTAATCAGCCAAGGGGTAGACGGCATCCATACAGGCAATGTAATCATCTAAGGCTTTATCTTCTGGGGTATCTTTATTTTTACCAATGTTAATGCCTAATACGCCTTGGTAGCGCTTATTTCTGACTTGATCGGCTAGGTAATCGACGCCTTTATTATTAAAACCCATGCGGTTAATAATGGCTTGGTGCTCTTCTAGCCTAAACATGCGGGGCTTGGGGTTACCCGGCTGTGCTTTTGGGGTAATCGTGCCAATTTCAATAAAGCCAAACCCTAACTGCCCCAGAGCATTAAAGTAATCGCCGTTTTTATCGAGGCCAGCGGCCAAACCTACAGGGTTCGGGAAAGTAATGCCCATTACTTCGACAGGTTTAGGTGCGATTTTTTGAGAGAACAGCGGCAATAATTTTAAGCGCTCAGCGGCACCCAGCCAATCTAAGGCTAAATCATGGGACGTTTCAGGGTTAAATTTAAATAAAAGATTACGGGCAAATGAATACATAATAAAACCATTAATAATGTGCGTGGCGATATTATAGAGGCATTACAAAGATAAAGGCACCTCAAAGGCGTCTTTATCTCTTGCTCGCTATTTTTGCACGTTCATATCGACAGGCGTTACACACGATTAATGGCCACAAATTTATGCTCATCGGTAAATACAATTTGAAACTCACCAGCTACACCCTGATGGCTGACAAAAGGCCGCAAAATTCCCACAGGGAAACGAATACTACGGCCATCGCTACATTGTGCCAATACCGTTTTAGCGCTCCCCGCATACATACGTTCGAGCTTCTCATTGGATAATGTTAAGTTAACATACAATGCATAATGCTTATCTTGCATGATGTGATCCCTACTCAGTAATGGTGATACTTAGAGTTGCTGACACTGAGTAGTCGCATTGGCTAAATCGACTAGCTCACGTAACGCGACGGTAAACATGGCAAAATCAATTTTGCTGGTATGCTGTACTTCGCTCACCATTTTTTGCCAGCGTGTTGTCTGTACCGTAAAAGTGGTACGCCATAAAGCCAAGCATTCACTGGGTGTACGGCTTTCTTTTAACCTTAAAAAAGCTACAATCAGAGCACGCACTTGGTGTTCTACATCATCAATAAAGGCTTCTTTTGCAATCGTTTGCCAGTAACTATCGGTTTTTATGTCGGATATTTGCGCAGCAAACCAGTTCAAACTCAGTTCATCTAAAAGTAAATAAAATATCTCGGTGGTGTCTTTATGGCTGGCGTTGGCACACTGCGCCGACTCAACCACACACAAACCCGAAAACAAATTATCAGGCATGGCTAAACGCGTAGCCCACTCTTGAGTAATACCTTGGTTGAGGTATTTTTCTTGTCTTGCCTCCCAATCTATTTTGGCTTGACCACTCACAACATGCTGACTCTGGGTAAAGATACTCTCTAACCCCGCCTGAAATATAGATAACTCGTGATCTACCGATTGTTCAAGATTCCGATTACGCAAAAACCAGCGTGTACCGCGGCGAACGCGACGGCTCATTTTTAACATAAGCTCGGCTTGAAATGCCGACGATATCGTATTATCGAGTGTTTTTAGGTACCCCTGAAACGCATTTAATTGGAAAACATCGCGGGCAATAATATAAGCCTTCGCAATGTTATCTAGGCTTTCGCCAGTATTTTCTTGCAAACGTTGTGCGGCGGTAATACCTAAATTATTAATTAAATCATTGGCAATTTGCATCCCGACTATTTCTTTAAGTAATTTATGCTCGTACAACGGTTTACTATATTGATGATTAATTAACGTGGGAAAGGCTGTTTCTATTTCTTTCGCAATATAAGGGTCGGCCGTAATGTCGGATGACATGAGCGCCTCTTTTAGTGAGACCTTGGCATAGCTAATTAATACGCTTAGCTCTGGCAATGTTAATGTCTTGCCTTTGCTTTGTCGCTCGTTGATCTCATCATCAAGGGGCAAGTATTCTAATGTGCGATTAAGTTTACCCTGTGCTTCAAAGGTTTGAATAAAACGGCGGTATTCATTTAAACGCGAATGCCCTTCAAAGTTGGCCAAACTTAACGCGAAGGTTTGACGGTAATTATTTTTAAGCACCAACGACGAGACATCGTCGGTCATATCAAATAATAACTTGTTACGTTGTTTTTGGGTAATATCACCATCAGCTAACAGTTTATCGAGTAGTATTTTAATATTGACTTCGTGATCCGAGCAATCAACACCCGCAGCGTTATCGATAAAATCGGTATAACAAGCGCCATTATTTAAAGCAAATTCAATTCGCCCTAACTGAGATAAACCTAAGTTACCGCCTTCGCCAAAGACTTTACAACGCAGCTCATTACCGTTAACGCGTAAGCTATCGTTAGCTTTATCACCAACTTGGCTGTGAGTTTGCACACTGCCTTTTACATAAGTGCCAATGCCACCATTCCAAATGAGATCAACGGGCGCTTTAAGTAAACGGTTAATGAAATCATTGGGAGCAAGCTTATCTTGTGAAATATCAAAGGCTTTTTGTATTTCTGGCGTGAGGGTAATGGATTTGGCTTGACGAGAAAATACACCGCCACCTTTAGATATTAACGCGCTGTTGTAGTCTTCCCAGCTCGAGCGAGGCATGGCAAATAAGCGTTGACGCTCGTCAAAACCGGTTTGCGTGTCAGGTGTAGGGTCAATAAAAATATGCATATGGTTAAAGGCAGCTTTAAGCTCAATTTTATCCGATAACAACATGCCATTACCAAATACATCGCCAGCCATATCGCCAATACCCACAACTGAAAAAGGCGTTTTCTGAATATCAATACCCCTTTCTCTAAAGTGCCGCTGCACAGATACCCAAGCGCCCTTTGCTGTAATCCCCATGCCTTTATGGTCATAACCTTGACTGCCGCCCGATGCAAACGCGTCACCTAGCCAGTGGTTATAATCCGCAGAAATACCATTGGCAATATCTGAGAATGTGGCAGTGCCTTTATCGGCTGCCACCACAAGGTAAGGATCATCGCTGTCACGACGCACCACATTTTTAGGTGGCTTAATGGTGTTATCAACAATGTTATCGGTCACATCCAATAAGGCCGAAATAAACGTTTTATAACAGTGAATACCGTACTCGATAAAGGCATCTCGCGATAAACCCTCAGGTGTTTGTTTGGCGACAAAGCCGCCTTTTGCACCATGCGGTACAATCACGGCATTTTTTACTTGCTGCGCCTTGACCAAACCAAGTACTTCTGTGCGGTAATCTTCTAAACGATCAGACCAGCGCAAGCCACCCCGCGCGACTTTACCACCTCGCAAATGTACACCCTCAACAATGGGTGAGAATACAAATATTTCATAGGCCGGCTTAGGCTCTGGAATATCGTCAATTTGGGCGGCATGCAATTTAATACAAATGTAATCTTTGTAGGGGCTATTATTATGGCCTGTTTGGTAAAAGTTCGTGCGTAACGTCCCTTCAAATAAGTGAATATAACGCCTTAATACAGTGTCTTCAGTTAAGTTACTAACACTATCTAACATGCTAAGCAGTTCTTGCGTGAGGCTCTGAGCCTGCTTTTGAGCATTGCTTAGGTTATCACTAGGCGCGAAATAAGCATGGAACAATGCAATAAGTAACCGCGTAATCGGCAAATTTTTTGCTAATATAGAAGCGATATAATCTGGGCTGGCACTAAAACCCGTTTGCTTCATATAGGCAGCATATACACGTAATAATGCCACTTCACGCCAATTGAGTTGTGCACCTAAAACCAGCTTATTGAACACATCGCAATCGGTTTGCTTATTCCATATTGCTAAAAATGCCGCTTCAAATAAAGGTTTAACATGTTCGATGTCTATTTCAGAAGCCAAGTTATAACGTAACTCAAACTCATGTACATAAACCTGCGCACTATTTTTAGGCGATAAAATAAACGGTTGCTCGCCAATAACACGTAAACCAAGGTGCTCAAGTATAGGGATAATATCTGACAACTCAATCACATGGTTCTTACGCATGACTTTAAAACGCATAGTCTGCTTGTTATCACCCAAAGTACGGTAAACATGCATGGCAATATCGGCATCAGAGCTGAGCGAATTTGCCATGATAGTATCGTTTGCTGCGCCACGTGGGTCGCTGTATTCTTGATACGCCGATGAAAAAGCTTCTTTGTATTTACTGGCTTCGGTAATACCTTGCGTCTCACCTAAACTATCAATTAATGCCGTTTGAAAGCTATCGTTCCAGTCTTGTGTTAGTGAAATAATCTCGTTTTCTATCTGTTTAATGTTAAGGCTATCGCTGATTTTTTTATGCGTTTTAAACACGATATGTGCGCGAGCTAAAATAGACTCAGAAAAATAGGTGGTCGAATCACACTCGTCAGAACCAATATACTGCCCAATTACAGCCTCAATTTTTTGCCTGACGCGCGTCGAGTAATTATCTTTTGGTACATATACCAGGCAATTCACAAAGTGACCAAAGGGATCTTCTCGTAAAATGAGGCGTACCACATGACGCTCATTAATAGCCGCAACCGATAAAATATGCTCGGTAAGTAATGCTGTGCTGCTTTGAAACAGCTCTTCGCGGGGGTAATTTTCAATAATACGGCGAATATTTTTACCGCTATGGCTTTGCGGGTCCACTTTAGAAGCATCCACAATCGCTTTCACTTTTTGATCAACAATCGGGATCTCAAACGGCGAAATATTAAACACACTGTAGGTAAATAAACCTAAAAAGCGGTATTCGCCTACCACCTTACCGCTATCATATTTCTTGACCACGATATAATCGGGGTAAACATTACGATGAACCGACGAGCGCGTCGACGATTTTGAAAAACTTACGGGGTCAGCAGCTTCATAAAAATCGCTAATCGCTGAATTAATCGTATGTGGCAACACAGAAGCATTATCGCCATACACCTCTTTAAATAAACCTAAACGTTTTTCAGGTAGCTCTATCAACTGATGATTAGCGTCGCCTGAACGGCTTTTATCATTATGAATTAAATCGAACTCGCGAAAACCTAAAAATGAAAAATGTGACTCTGTTAGCCATGTTAAAAACGCCTCCGTTTGGATTAAACTTTCGGGTGTTTCCTGACCTGAAAATGCGTTGTTTAAATTATGCCTTACTTCATCGATACTGTTTAACATGGGTTGGTAATCGTTAACGACTTGCTCAACAATAGAAAAGACTGTTTCAAGCGATTGCGCCAAGGCCTCTCGCTTTTTAGGGCAGGGCTGCAAACTTATTTCAGCATAAATCAGGGCGTCACATTCTGGTTTATTGTCACTTGAAAGCGCTGGTTGTAGCGCAGTAATACGCACACTTTGGTCATCGGGGGTAGATGCATCACGCGACACCTCGAGCACAGTGCTTTTAATCGTGTGTATTAATATATTTTGCTTTTGTAGCTCTAACCGTAAAGAATCGACTAAAAACGGCCGGTCTTTTTGTAATACCGTAATCACCGTTCTACCGCACTGCCAACGGTGCGTCTCAATACTGGGGTTAAATACATGAAGCTGCAGCGGTGTATCCGAAGACGACGCCTCGAGCATCTGCCACAGGCCCTTTATACAATGGAATAAATCAGCGACTGGACGATTATGCCAAGCATCTAATGGATACTGACTAAGAAACATGCGAAAAAACGCATTAAAGAGTGGTTGTTGCTCGCTTGAAATATGCTCAGCAGCTTGCTCATGTAATTTTTCAATCAGTGTTTCATACTCAAAATGGTTAACCATATGCTTGTCCATACTGTTTAGGTGCCTAACTGTTTATTATTTGTGCGCTTACATGCATAAATATGTAAATATAAGTTTTAATACGTAATAAGTGTTGATATTTCATTTTTTGGCCTTAATAAAGCATAGTTAAAAAAATGAACTTAGGTGGTTAAGAGCACTCAGAATCATCTATATTTATGCTGCCTATTGTGTGTTACCAGCGCGTCAACAACTTTAGTAAATAAAATAGCAGGTTATCACTGTCTAGCGCGTCTGGTTGAATACATAAAGACTAAGTTTAAAGCATCATTCAAAGCGTAAAATACGTATCATGTTCAACATATTTGTTTTGTCGTCTATCTGAAGCGCTTAACATAAAAAGGTTAATAAAAGGAATCAACTATGTCGGCACTTGCCCAAATGAACGATCTTAAAGCATGGCTACAATCTAAAATTGTAGGCCAACCTGCCCTTGTAGATAGCCTATTGTTAGCCCTCATTGCCGATGGACATATTTTGGTAGAAGGCGCACCCGGCTTAGCAAAAACCAAAGCCATTAAAACGCTTAGCGACGGTATTGAAGCCGATTTCCACCGCGTACAATTTACGCCCGATTTACTGCCATCGGATGTCACTGGCACCGATATTTACCGCCCCGAAAACGGCACTTTCGAATTTCAAAAAGGGCCAATATTTCACAACCTTGTGCTGGCCGATGAAATAAACCGCGCACCAGCAAAAGTACAATCGGCATTGCTTGAGGCCATGGCCGAGCGCCAAGTGAGTGTGGGAAAAAACACCTACGATTTACCCGAATTATTTTTAGTGATGGCCACCCAAAACCCCATCGAGCAAGAAGGCACCTACCCTTTACCCGAGGCGCAGTTAGATCGCTTTTTAATGCATGTAAAAGTCGACTTCCCCAATATGGAAGCCGAAAAAATGATTCTCAAACTCAACCGCAACGATGTAACGGCGCAATCTAGTGCTAACAATTTCGAGGCTAATACTGTTGTCATGCAAGAAACATTGTTTCATGCGCGTCAAGAAGCTTTACATGTTCACATGGCAGATAATGTAGAAGATTATTTAGTTCAACTGGTTAACGCCACCCGCCACCCCGAAAAATACGGCGAAGATATGGCGCGCTGGATTGAATTTGGCGTAAGCCCACGTGCCACCATTAGCTTAGACCGCTGTGCACGAGCCAAAGCATGGCTCGATGGTCGCGACTACGTAAGCCCCGACGACATCGTACAATTACTGGGCGATATTTTTAGGCATCGCCTCTTGTTAAGTTTTGAAGCCGAGGCCGAAGGCTTAACCGCTGATGACGTGATCAACGAACTTATAAAGCGTGTTCCTGCAATTTAACGGGGTATCATATGGCTGATTCACGCACCGCATCTGAAAACGACGCAGTTTATTGCTCGATAAAAACACTATTACAGTTGCGCCGTCACGGTAACGATATCCAGTTACACCGCACTAAGCGTACAAGCTCACAAATAGCGGGCAGCATACGCACACGTTTTCGTGGCCGAGGTATGGAGTTTTCTGAGGTAAGGCCATACAACCCAGGCGACGATATTCGCACCATCGACTGGCGCGTGACCGCTCGCACCCAAGTCACCCACACTAAGCTTTTTCAAGAAGAGCGTGAGCGACCCGTTTTTGTTGTGCTCGACCAACGTAGCCCCATGTTTTTTGGTACGCAAACCGTGTTCAAATCAGTTTACAGTGCCCGTATTGCAACCGCTATTGCATGGTCGGCGCTGTCAAATAACGATCGAATCGGTGCCATTATATTAGGCGATACAGAAGTAAAAGACATTCGCCCCAAGCGCGGTAAGCACGCACTGCTTAACGTGTTACATTATATTCATGCGTTTAATCATAAGTTAAGTACACCTATACATGCGACGCCAGAATTGGCAGACAGTAGCACGCCAAGTATCACACTGCAGCAGCAGCTCGACGACCTTACACGCGTCGCTAAGCCAGGAAGCGCCATTTATATTGTGAGTGATTTTTTTGATATTGACCCCGCTAATCCAGCTAGCACACGTGCCTTTACACAGGCCATCACCAAACTAAGTCGCCACTGTGATGT
>CAKZUG010000031.1 GCA_937920545.1 uncultured Saccharophagus sp. | reverse complement strand
GTATGAATATACGATTGAATTAATCCAGTTTTAACCGTTACCACCTCAACAGGAATGGCCTTTGGTTTTTTTGATTGAGGTGGTTTTTTGGGCGTATCTTTGCACGCAGATAGCGAAACACACACCCCTAAAACGAAGCTGTAGAGCACAAAATAAGAGGTTAAATTAGATTTTAAACAAGAAAATAAGTGTTGAAAGGCAAACATATTGTAATATTCCATTTTAAATATAAAGCCATCTGGCTAGTACCACTAGGCTAGCAACACTAAGTTGATAACACTAAGCCAGTTACATTAGGTTAATAAAGTACATTTTTATTTTTAGAGTTCTGTAATTGAGCCATCATAAACTAAAAGTAAGGCTAAAATGTGAAATATTTATCGTATGACAGTCTGAATGAATGGTCGGTATGGGGGGGCACCGCAGTAAAAACAGACAATAATGATGCGTTTGATCAAAGGCTCAATACTGCTCACAAAGTATGGAATTAACTCGCTATTCTCTAGTCTTATTGGAATTAAAGGTTCCCTAGATGTTGTTCGTCTGAATAAAATAGAACCGCATAAAAAATCACGTCACATAAAAGCCATATAAAATGGTATAAAACCAGATAAAAATTCTATAAGAATACTTCTATAGGTATAAAGAGTGCCAATGAGATTATTACTATTACGACAGGTAAAACCACAACATATTAGGCGCATAGTATGGTTGGCGCTGTTAACGTTACTCGCAAGCTGCACAGGCTTCCCTTATGGTGATGACATAAAAGACAATGCGCGCATTTTGCATGAAAATCACCCCAACATAACCCGCTATATAGCAGAGGGAAACCGTACTTTATCGTATTTGTATCAACCCAATAAAAACAGCCAAACCTTAGTGGTATTTGTGCACGGCTCACCCGGTCAGGCAGAAGGTTATGCCTATTTCATGCGTCACCCAGCATTACTTTCGCGGTTTTCGCTTATTGCGGTAGACCGCTTAGGGTACGAGCGTAAAAATAATCAGGGCCCTGAGCGCAGTTTGCAAAAACAGAGCGAAGCGGTTCACCGTATTATTATGGCGCATCAACAAAGTTATCCTCAAAGTTATCCTCAAAATTACTCCATGCATAAACGTGTTATTTTGGTTGGGCATTCATTTGGTGGGCCAGTTATTGCAAGAATGGCCTTGGATTACCCACAGCATTATTCGCACTTAGTCATGGTGGCAGCGTCTGTTGACCCTGCCCTTGAAAAAACAAAATGGTTTCAAATACCTGCAAACTGGAAAGCACTACGCTGGCTTGTACCCAATGCGCTAGACACCAGCAATCAAGAAATACTTGCGCTTAAGAAAGAGCTTATTCTTGTGCAGAATACGTTAATAAAAAACACGGAAGGCTCCCATGTATCGCCCCATACACCTCCCCATATATCTCCCCACTCATCACCTCTTCGCATGCATATTATTCATGGTACAAACGATAAACTCGTGCCTGTAGAAAACGTCGATTATATGCATAAAATGTATCCGCAGTCGGTTGAACAAACGGTTATCTTAAAGGGCGCAAACCACTTTTTACCTTGGAGCCACCCTGAAGAAATTATGGACGCTATTTATGCTTTAGATAATGACGAGGCATAAAAGGCAAGGTTAACGCTATCATCAAATAATATAAAAGGTGTTCTGTATTCATTAATACCGTATTATCTGTCATATGAGCGACTTCTTTTAATCTTTAGTCGATAAATTTTTTGGTAAATAAACGCCGCTGCATACAAATTTTAATGGAATAGAAATGGAATTTTTAGCGTTAATCGGGTTAATACTGTTTGTTGGTATCATAGCTGGCTGTATAACGGCTTTTGTGAGTTTAGGGGGTATCAGTCGGCTTAGGCAACAAATCGCAAGTTTAAAAAAATCTGTCACTGAGCAATCTGCGGATATTAACAGGCTGAATGATGCTCTTTCTCAATTGACGTCTGAAGATCAACCATTTAAAAAAAATACATCTGAAGAACTGACATCGAAAGAGCCGTTGCCCGAAGCATCGGTAGACAAAAATTATGCTGCAACAGATGTAACAACAACGCAAACAACCGACAATGCTTTAGATAATATTAAGCTTGATCAACCAAGCGATAATACCCCGCCCGTATCAAACCTTCCCTTGTTGATATCAGAATCTGATAATCCACCTAAAGTCGCTCAACAATATACCGAGAAAAAAGCGGCAAAAAACAGCTCTCATCAGACGCTTGCTGACGTTCTAGCTCGTTTCAACTTAGAGGATTTTTTAGCGGGCAGTGGTTTATTTTGGATCGGCGCAATTATCTTGTCTTTAGGCGGCGTGTTCTTGGCAAAATACAGTATTGAAGCTGGGTTGATCCCGCCTTATTTACGTATTTTAGCGGGTGCTGTATTTGGTGTTTGCCTGATTAGCGCAGCTGAATATTTATATCAAAACCCGACGCGTTTTAATATTCAATCTCAGATGATTAGCGGTGCCTTGGCCAGCGCGGGCATCATTACTTGTTATGCTATGACGCTAGTCGCATTTGATTTTTATTCGTACCTATCGCCCTTATTTGCATTTATTATTTTGGCCATCATTTCTCTTTTTTCAATAGGGTTGGCGATTCGCTACGGGCCAATTTTAGCGGCCATTGGTTTGGTGAGCGCGTATGTTGTGCCGGCATTAGTATCAACAGGTTCAAATAATGTTTTTGCATTACTCAGTTACGTGGCTTTTGTGTCTGTATCTGTTGTGTATGTTTTTCATGTTGTTAAAAAAGAATGGCTGTGGTGGATGTCTGTAGTCGGTCACTTCTTATGGTTGTTTATAGCCATTACCATAAGCAATATTAGCGATATTACAGCTATTATTGGTTTTAGTTTTGTCTCGATATATTTATTTACACTTGCGCCTATTTTGGGTTGGCAATGCCAAATAGTTAACATTCAAGCCCTACCTATTAAGTTACTTTTGATGCCTCGTAAAGAGCAAGTGGGGATTGTTGTTTCTCTTTGTACCGTGATTATTTTTTACCTTTTGCACGGGTTCGATAACAGTATTTATGCTGTTGTTGGTGTGTTGAGTGCCATATTATTAGCCGTACCTTTACGCCATAGTGCTTTTGATACTTGGCCATTTTTGAGCCTAGCGCTCGCGCTATTTATTTTAATAACCGCACCACAACATACCGATTTTAGCCATAACCTGTTCCCTTTTACGGGTGTATTATTGTTTGTGCAAGCAGCCTCGCTTTTATTAACGCTATACAGCGCCATGGTGTTACGGTTTTTTCCAAAAAGAGACAGTTTTTTACTGCTATTAGTTTTAGCCCCGCTAACGCTTTATGGCTTGAGTTACACCATATACCCAACACCTGCGGGTACATTTTTATACCCCGTTTGGGCATTACAGTTGCTTATTTACGCTGCGCTGTTTATTTTTGTTGGGTTAAAATCGCACATTAAAATGCATAAAGCGGGTTGTTTAATTCTGAGTAATGGTGCTGTCGCCTTAATATTAACCATGCTGTTGCATGCTGGTACACTGACTATTGCGCTTTGTATTCAAGTGGTGGTTATTAGCATTGTCAGCAAAAAATACGGCTTAAGCTTACCCCTCTGGATACTTAAAATCGCCATAGCTGTTTTGCTTGCCCGTTTTACTTTTGCGCCTTGGTTAGACGCCTATTCTAGCCAGCATATTTTAGGTATTCATTGGTCTGCCGTTGCTTACCCGCTTGCTTTTATCTGTTTTTACGTGGCAAAGCGTTATCAAGACCCCAAGCTTTATGCATGGCTTGACGGTGCAATGCTACATATTGCCGCTTTATTTGTAACCACAGAGACCAGTTACTATTTGCAGGGGCAATATTTAAATTTAGACAGGTTAACGTGGCACGAAAGTGTTTTACTTGGTATGAATTGGTTAATATTGGCGGGTGTCTATCAGTGGCGAAGCCAGCATACACAATTACAAAAACTGTATGTAGGGTTTGCCGCAACCTTATGTGCTGGCGCTGTTGTCATGCATTTAAACGTTTCATTTTTTAATAATCCATTTTTTACTCAACAGCAAATTGGACAATACAATATTATTAACTGGTTGCTTCCGCTTTGGGCTGCTCCCACCTTGGTGTTACTCGCAGGTTTATATTTTAAATTAATAGACACCCATTTAAGGCGCTATTTTTGGATAACATGCGCAATATTTTCGGCTTTGTATATAAATGCTGTTATTCGTTTTGCTTACCACAATGGTATTTCGTTTTTGGTATACGATGTATTGCAAAGTGAATTATATACCTACTCTCTTGTTTGGTTAGCCATAGCCGCAGGCATCATTATTACAGCCAACAAAAGAAGGCATCAAAACTTAAATAAAATAGGTTTTTCTGTATTAGCCATTGTTGTACTTAAGGCTTTTTTAGTTGACCTTTCTAATTTAGATGGGCTGTTTAGAGCCTTGTCATTTATTGGATTGGGGTTGTCTTTGGTCGCTATTGGTTGGTTATTTCAGCGCTTTAAGCAACCC
>CAKZUG010000030.1 GCA_937920545.1 uncultured Saccharophagus sp. | reverse complement strand
AACAACGCATCATTATTGTGTGTCAGACGAATGGCTTTTGAAATGATTGTACAGCCCATAGATTGACAAAAACGAATGATCGAGTGACGTAACAGCGGTGATTTAAACTGGTTCAAATCAATCATTACAAACTGTATAGGTAAGATAGAAAAAACGGTTAATCGTGTTAATGTTTTACCAAAATTCGAAAGCGCAAAACTTATGTCCTTATAAGAGGTAGGTTTGATAGCATCTATTGAACTTTGGGAAGCGTCAGCCATGTTGGCATCGTCTACCATTAATATGACTGAATCATTGAGATTATATTGCCTCAATAAACGAGAAAGAAGTTTAGATGAAGCTATAGTTTCTAAAGCATCCACACTAATAGGCAAAAATAGTTTAGAGTTGTGATCAAAGCTATATTGAGGGTAACCATGGCTTGAATTGCGGTCTATTAATTGACTAAATTTTTTTAAAGACAAATGTAAAAAAGCAAGGTAAATTTTGTTTAGCATTCCAGACTTAACAGCTATGTCGTTAAATATTTCGCTGTTTAACTCGCCTAAATTTTTATGATTCCAAAAAAGCATGGCTAAAACATGTGTACAGCCTGAATTAATAGGCTTTATGGCGCAAAATTTTACAGACAGCTCGTTTTTACCAATGGCTAAATTAAGGTCAACTTGCATCTGTTTATGTTTGGTCACAGATTGGTGCATTTTTTTTGAGTAAAATTGACTCTGATTTCTGCCATTTTCCTTTGAGCGATACATGGCAATATCTGCACACTTCAATAGATCGGCGGGAGTGTTAACTTCAGTACCATATAGGGCAATACCAATACTTGTCGTCACTAGCCACTCACTACTGGCTAAATAAATTGGTAGTGAAAAAGCATTAATTATTCTATCGGCAAGCAATACTGCTTGGGTATCCTCCTTAAAATCCTGCATTAAAACGACAAATTCATCCCCCCCTAACCGAGCAACAAGATCACTATCACGAACAATATCTTTAAGCCTGTTGGAAAATTCTTTAAGTAACATATCTCCAGCATCATGACCAAAGGTATCGTTAACATACTTAAAATTGTCTATATCTAGTAATAAAATAGCAAGGCTGCTGCCTCGTTTAGCCCTTTCGAAGGCTTTGTTAAAGGATAATTCAAAATCATAACGGTTAGATAAACCTGTTAACGAGTCTAATTCAACAAGTTTTTGTAATTCTTTGCGGTCTTTTTTATCCTTTATTTTAAGTTTATTTAAATGTGTTGCTTTAGATACAGCACGAAGAAGTCGATCGACGTCAATATCAGATTTAATAAAAAAATCATAAGCGCCTTTATCAATGGCCTTTTTTGCAAGATCTAAATCTTTATGCCCGCTAAGCATAATAACAGCATTGTCATACGAGTTTTCTGTAGATAGGTGATCTAGAACATCTAAACCATTAATATCTGGCAAGTTGTAATCAAGTAATATTGCATCATAACGATGCATTTTTGCTAACTCGATCCCTTTCTTCCCTGAATCAGACTCAATAAATGTGAAGTCTTTATTTGTATCTTTAAAGGTACGAATAACGAGTAGTCTATCGAGTTCATCATCATCAACAATTAAAATTTTCATGTATATATACCAATATTAAAGATAGACCGATAATACAAAATCATTTACGTTTATCTCTTAGTCGGTCAGACCGTAATTTTAAGGCTGATTTATATCTAAAAAGTAATGTATCTCTATCTAACTTTCTATTCAGGTTGTTTACATCATACCTGCTATTCACATTTAATAACTCTTTCGCATCAGCACTGTATAAAGGTTTAGCTATAAAATACCCCTGGGCAAAATCACAACCAAATTTTCTTAATGCGTCTAACTGCCTTTCGCTTTCAATACCTTCAGCTGTCACTTGTTTTCGTAAACTTTTTCCAAGAGAAATTGTTGCCTTAACGATGGCGAGTGCATCTTGATTAACATCACCGGAAGCTGTGGCATCAATAGCATCAATAAACCTTTTGTCTATTTTTATTTGCTGTACGGGAATTTCATTAAGGTAAGCGAGAGAGGAGTAACCTGTTCCAAAATCATCTATTGCTAAATCAATATTACGATGATTAAGTTCATTAATTAGCACTGATACAGTTTCATTATTCTCCATTAAAACACTTTCTGTGAGTTCTAATTTTAAATATCCAGGGTTAACATTATGTTTATTTATTTTTTCGTCAAGCATTTCAAGAAATATAGCGTCACGCAATTGACCTGAAGAAATATTAACTGCAATAGTGGGTTTTATTGCGCTAGATATATCGTGCCACTCACGCATCTGTCTTAATGATTCATCAATAACCCAAGCACCTATTTCCCATATTAGGCCCGTCTCTTCAGCAAGGGGGATAAAGTCTAAAGGGGGTACAAGTCCATTTACCGGGTGCTCCCAACGTATCAATGCCTCAAAACCAACAACACAATTTGTTTTAAGGTCTATAACAGGTTGATACATAAGAAAAAATTCATTTTTTTCAATAGCGTTATGCAAATCATTTTCAAGTTCTGCTAATGATAAAGTGATGGTACGCATTTCGGTATCGAATAATTTATAAGATCCTTTACCCTGCTCTTTTGCCTTATACATTGCAATATCCGCGTCACGTAGAATACTCGTGACAAGTTGATAACGGTAATCACAGATAACAATCCCAATACTAACGTGAAAATGAATATTATTGTTTTCAATACAAAAGGGTGACATGAAAGCGCTAATAATACTGTTTGCGAGTTCGATCATTTGATCTTCAGAGGTAATCCCTTCAGAAAATACGGTAAACTCATCGCCTCCTAGGCGTGTCACATACTGGTTATCACCTAAAAGTGAACTTAGCCGATTAGACGCAGATATAAGTAATTGATCACCAACAATATGGCCGTGAGTGTCATTTATTTGTTTAAAACGATCACCATCTAAAAACATTAGGCAGTATTTAAAGGTATAATTTGTTTGTGCATGGGCCAATGTTTTTTCCATGCGTTGTATTAACCATTCCCGATTGGGAAGCCCTGTGAGTGAGTCATGAAATGCCATATGAAAAAGCTTGCTTTCGGCAACACGGCGTTCACTTATTTCAACTTGCAGTTCTGCTGTGCGTTTATCTACTCGTGATTCTAATTCAGCATTCAGTAAAGACAATGAATCACTCGTGCGCTTTAACTCAAGAGCCTGCTCTTGCAATTGTGATGTTTTTTCGTCAACCTTGTTTGACAACTCTCTTTCAACTTGCGCTGATAGTTCTTTTTCTTTTTTCAACCGAATTGCAATTTTAAATTGTACCAAAAAATATATAAGGCTAATAAGTAAACTTATAAATATAAATAGCACCCACCATTGTTTATACCAAGGCGCTAATATTGTAAATGGATACTGGTAGCCTGTTTTATCCCATACGCCAGAACTATTTGATGAAAATACTTCAAAAATATACTCACCAGGGGCTAAATTGGTAAATCGAACCGTTCTTTTATAAGAGTCAACTTCTGTGAAACTATCTTTCCATCCAAGTAATCGATATCTAAATTTATTTTTTTCTGGAAAGACAAAGCTTAAAGAAGTGAAATCAAACTGCAAGCTGTTGTAGTTATGAGATATATCTGGGTTGTTTAAATGAACAAATTGATTTTCTGATATATGCAATTCATCATTTTTATTAATAATTGGCTTTACGCTGGATAGAACTGTTTTAGGGGGTTTTAGCTTTCTGGGTAAGTCATTAGGATCAATGATATTAATTCCATTTTTACTTGTGGTATATATTTTATTGTTTATTTCAAAGAATTCACCATAAGTGCTAAGTACATTACTGACTAATCCATCTTTTTTAGTAATAGAAGTAAATGTTCTATCTTGAGTATTAAATATGGAGATACCATTAGATGTCGCTATCCATATTTTTTCATTTTTATCTTTTTTTAAATAGAAAACAACATTGTCGACTAAGCCATTTTCTTTGTCATAAAATTCAATATCTTTGGTTTCAATATTATATATATAAAGACCAATCCTTGAACCCAAATAAAACCTATTGTCATCAATTAATATACTTGTTAATGAATAATCTTCTCCTATAAGGACCGGGACATATTTTTCTTCTTCGTAGTCATAATATTCTAGCCCCGAGCTACCAGCAATCCACGCTTTATTATTTTTTATGACAACTGACACAACGTTTTGATTGTCTGTTCTTTTTTCACTATTTTCATCAGTAATAAAGGGCGAAAATTGATTTTTTTTGATATCTAAATATTGTAATCCATAACCCCATACCGATATCCATAGACCACCTTTTAAGTCCGCCTCTACAACAAAAACATTATTTCCATTTAGGCAGTTATTACTATCAATGCAATTGGTGTAATAATTTGTAAAAACCATACTATCTGGGTCAATTTTACTTATACCCCCCGCCCAAAAACCAGCCCAGATATAACCATTTTCATCTTGGGTCAAACTGATTACCGAGTTAGAGGGAAGGGAGTTGGGGTTGTCAGGTATGTTTTTAATTGTGCGAATTGAACGATCATTATAATTGTAAATATTGATCCCGCCACCGTCAGTGGCTAACCAGACATCACCGTTACCTCTCACAATGGCATCAAATGTATGCGGGAAATAATTTTTAATTTCGTTTGAAAATGTATCTTTAAGTGTAATTATTTTCTCCTGGTCTGGTGTTATACGTACAGAACCATATTGATTAGCTGAAATCCATAAAGAGCCTTCGCTGTCTTCGCTAATATCTTCAATGGTAGCAACTGGAATGGCATTAGGCTTGGTGATAGACGATTCAATACAAATAAAGGTATCTGATTTAGGTTTATGTAAACATAATCCCGATTTTTCAGTACCAACCCAAAGGTTATTGTTACTATCAATAAACGTTGTTGTTGTTAATGACGTAGGTAACCCTTTTTTATCTTTTCCGGTTCCATATTTTTTAACGGCACCAGACTCTGTATTGACTTTTAATAAACCGTCAACGGTTGCTACCCACAAATAACCTGTTAGTTTGTCAAAACTCATGTCACGTAAGTCAAATTTCCCATACACATAGGGTGAAAGATCATACACCAAATTAATCGCTTGTTTACTTTGATCGTAACTATATAAGCCTTTTGTAGATAGTAACCATATTGTGTCATTTTTTTGGTCATAGGCTAAACTGGTCACATCTATATCTTGACCATAAATCTTATCAAATTTGGTGTTTGTAACAACTTCATTTTTAAGTGTATCAAACATAAAAAAACCAAATTTATCCCCCGCAATAAGCAGTTGATTTGGTTTGTAATCGATAATATGGTTGATTACTTGGTTTTTATTGATTACCTCGTACGCAACAAAGGTATCTTTAAAGGTGTCGAAGCGATGAAGGCCACAATCCCCTGCCCACAGTGTACCGTTATTACTTTTATGTATAAAAGGTATACCGCACGAACCAATCCGGCCAAAGCCTTCACGTAAGTAAGATTTAAATTCATAGCCGTCATAACGAACCAATATCGGGTCACCAGCCATCCAAATATACCCTTGGCTATCTTCAAGCGTATGAGTTACGAGTGGCGATGTTTGATTGTCATCTACTATTGGCTTGAACGCCCTGAAGTGAGCAATAGACTCAGTATTATCAGCGATGAGCGATATTGTTGAATATGTATTTAGTGAAAAAAAACATATTAAAATCAATAGTATAAGGCGAAAATATTTAAACAAATTAATGCCCTGGCAATAAAGTAGTTAATGTTTGAGGTATCTTATTTACTAAATGATAGATGAACTACATAAAATTGCACATATATGGTTTTGATATATAACTTGAAGTAATAGCCGCCGGCTAAAGGTAAAAAAAGGACTAATAATCTTCATTTATGCTGCTAACGTTATATGATGATGGCAACTCTATATTGATTATTTTTTATCCATATTGGCTGATGAATATAGGTGGTTGTCGATTTTTATTGGCAGTTTTTAGTAAACCACCAGGTAGGTGTATAAGATGCCTAAACACCTTAGTTGTATCCCTTTTTGATTTTAATTTGTGTTGTAAAATTGAAGTGGTTAAAAATACATAAACTTTGTTACACAAGGGTTTTTAAAAAAATGTTATTATATACAAATATAAATAAATAAATATGAACAAATAATCAATTCTGGTGACTTACCTTACGAACTTTTAAAATCAGGTTAATCTTTATTATTTATTGATTACTGCACTATTACTTGGTTTATAAGCTAATATTTAATAACCCACATATAAATATATCGAGCCTAAATTGTGTTGCCGAATATCAATAAAAAATTGAATGAAAAGCAGTCCGAAACTGATGAAGTCGTCGACGATGTGCCTAAAAGTGATGCTAGTACTAATCATGTGGTTGAAAAAATTTACAAGGAGCATAGCCGTGCCCTTTTGGCGTTTATTAATAGTAAATGCGGGTATAACACCGATACTGCCCATGAGATTATGCAAGAGGTATTTATTGCGCTGGCCCGCCATATTAATTCAGGCGGGCATCTAGACCAGGTCAGTGGTTTAATCTATAAGATTGCCAGAACAAAGTTAATTGATCATTATCGTCGTCAGTCTGTACGTATGCAGGACGCACATGATGATATTGGGGATCATCAACCACCGTGTGAAATGCCATCTCAAGAGCGTATTGTTGAAGGGGAACAAAGACTCAAAAAGCTCAAAGCCATTGTGATGACGTTACCCCCTAAATGCCAAAAGGTATTTGTATTGCGTGTATTTGAAGAAATGAAATACGATGAAATAGCCACGCTATGTGAAATATCGCAAAGCATGGTGGAAAAGCACATCAACAAAGCCATGAATATCGTTAAAGAGAAAATGCTGTCCGACTGTGATTAGTTAAACCCGCCCAGCATAGCAATAATAATAACGCTTAGTAACTTACTCACTAATACCATTAAAATAATATTCGGCCATATTGGTGCCCCCGTGTACCGCTTTAGCAAGATAAAATAAGCAATAATAGAGACAAGCCAGCCAATCACTGGAATAAACCCCAACAAAGACGATAACAGCACGCATATTACGGCTTCTTTAAATGCGATTTTAACAGCGGTTAAGTGACCTGCTAAGTACAAAATGGTACCTGTTATGAGTGCATCTAAAACCACATAAATTAATGTTTCCACTTTTTATCCTCTTTTTACCCTGTTTTTTATTCATTGTATGCTTTGGTTTTTTAATCATGACTGTTATCAAATAGCGCATTATACGGCTTAATAGCGACCCATTCACCCACATGAATGTTGTCACAGTTTTGCTCTAGCACGGCATAACAATTACTGCCGCTAAATCCCGACAAAACAGCGGAGCTTTGCTCTTTATAAGGTGCAACCCATATGTCACCGTGTTTATCTGTTTGATATACCGCGCGTTGATAATCGGTACGGCCCGGTTTTTTCTTAAACGGTACGCTGGCTTTTGCCTTTAACATTGGCTTTTTTTGTTGATCTATACCCGCAAGCTTTAATAAGGCGGGCTTAGCGACAATATCAAAAGTAACAGCGCTCGATACTGGGTTGCCAGGCAAACCAAAAAATACGCATTGATTGATGTTACCAAAGGCTAATGGCTTACCAGGCTTGATAGCGAGCTTCCAAAAATGTACCTCGCCAATCTCTTCGAGTACTTCGCGTGTAAAATCGGCCTCGCCTACCGATACACCACCCGATGTAATAACGCACTGCGCCTTTTGACTTGCCTCATTAAAGGCATTAGCAATAGCTTGCTTATTATCGTCAACCACGCCTAAATCAATCACCTCTATATGTAATGCTTTTAACATGGCTTTTAACATGGGGCGGTTGCTATCGTATATATGGCCGGCTTTTAACGGATTATTTGGCTGTATGAGCTCGTCACCTGTAGAAAAAACCGCCACTTTTATTGTATGGTAAACATGTGCATGGCCTACCCCTACGGACGCTAATAAACCAATATCAACTGGCGTTAACCGCTTACCTTTGGCGAGCAGTCGTGCGCCTTGTGTAATATCACCGCCCGCTTTGCGAATATTACTGCCTTGTTGAATAGCTACATTAAACGTCACAGTTTTACTTGCCCCCACCCCGTTTAGCTCTGCCTGCTCTTGCATGACCACCGTATTTGCACCCTGCGGGATAACAGCACCGGTCATAATACGAATACACTCGCCTTGTTTAATCACGCCATCAAATGCATGGCCTGCAAGGCTTTCGCCGATTAAACGGTATTGCGTTATCGTTTTATCATGGTAAAAGGCGTAACCGTCCATAGCGGAATTATTAAATGTGGGCACATTAATAGGTGCGTAAATGTCTTCGGCTAATACACGGTGTAATAGGTGGTCGAGGGTTAATTGCTCTTTATTCTGTATAGAGTTCTGTACAGCGTTTTGTGCGGCGTTTATGGCATGTAATATTGCGTTTTGCGCCTCGTCAAGGGGCATAAGGGTGTTGCTAGTGTAACAAGGCATGGCATGCTCCGTTAAAATGAAGGCATAAAAAAAGCCGCAAGATAGCGGCTTTTAAAACAATCAACAAGCTTATTTTAATACATCCATAGCCGCTTGATAGTTTGGCTCATCGGCAATTTCGCTCACTAGCTCACTGTGAAGTACCTTTTGGTTTTCATCTAATACAATCACGGCACGTGCTAATAAGCCAGCAAGTGGCCCTGTTGTAATGTTAAGTTGGTAGTCGGCCCCAAATGTTGAGCGAAAACTAGACGCAACGCTAACGTTATCGATACCTTCAGCACCACAAAAACGACCACAGGCAAACGGTAAGTCGGCCGATACACACACTACAGTTGTGTTATCTAAAGAAGCTGCTTGCTCATTAAATGTACGTACAGATGTAGCACAGGTTGGCGTATCAACAGAAGGGAAAATATTTAAAATCACGCGCTTGCCTTTTAAGCCCTCTAATGTGATATCAGACAAGTCGGTATTGGTAAGTGTAAACGCAGGTACGCTATCGCCTACTTTTGCAATATCGCCAGATGTTTCTACAGGGTTACCTTTTAATGTAATTGTCGCCATGATCGTCTCTTTAAGTTTGAGTGAATGTAATGGTGTAAATGAATCAATTTAGCTTGTTTGTGCATCTATATAAACGTTAAGTCATCAATGTAATAACATTCACCGCGCTTTATCAATATGCTCGCACACTTGCGTTGCGCCTTGAATCAAACGCGCACTGTGGCGGCTAATAATATCGGGGTGAATGTAATATAAATGTTCTTGTTTTACAGCAGTAATGGTTGGGTGTTTTTTCCAAATATCAAGGACAAAACGCGTATCTTTTGGTTTTTGTGTAGCAATCATCACAGTAGGGTTAAGGCTAATGACCGATTCAACACTCACTTTAGGTACGGTGGCTTTTGCTTGGCCAAAAATATTGGTGCCGCCGCATAGGGCAATCACATCGCCAATGGCTTGCTTATTGTTCAGTGATAAAATCGGTTTAGACCACACCTGATAAAAAACAGGCACTTTGCTTTTATCGGCATATTTTATAGTTAACTGGTTAACTTGTTTATCGAGCTGATTGGCCGCCGTATTTGCGATATTCGTTTTGCCTGTGAGCACGCCAAAATCGCGAATAGATTGCGCGATCTCGGTAAAATTTTTAGGGTCTGAGGCGTATACAGGCAAACCCAAACGGGTGAGCTGATTGAGTACTTTAGCGCCGTTGCCGGTTGTCCAAACAATCACTAAATCGGGTTTTAACGCAATGATTTTTTCTAGGCTAACACTATTAATAGCCCCCACACGTTCTATTTTTAGCGCGGCTTTAGGGTAATCGCAGTAATCGACTGCGCCTACAATATTATTGCCCGCTCCAGCGCTGTATATATTTTCTACAATATGGGGGGCCAACGCGATAATACGCTTAGCGGGTTGAGCCAACGTAACACGTCGGTTTAGCGAATCGGTAACGGTTATGGCATACGTGTTAGCAGAACAAAGTAGTAATAGCGTTATAGTTATAGTTGTAGTTAACAGGCTAAGTAATATATTGTTTAGCTTCTTAGTTCTTGTCTGTTTTACATTAAAAGGCATGACATTTTTCCTGAACTCAGTGTTGACTCAATCAGATCATTTAAATAAAAATAGCGGCGGCGCTGACTTACTGCTGAAACAGTTGAAACATTTAAAAAAACACCCTTGAGTATGATGCACGCTGCAAATATATCCCTATACGCTCTGCGTCTGCATCCTGCCTCCGATGGCTTCATACCCAAGGGTATTCTTTCTTTGTGTCTTGTTAGTATTAGATTGGTGGCAACATCAAAATCAACCCCAACAGCAATACGCCGCACTCGGTCAGTTCTATCAGCGCGCCAACACAATCGCCGTTATAGCCTCCAATTTTTTTATACCAGTAGTTTCGCCAGCATAAAATAACAATGCATAAACACATTAACGTAAATATAAACCAGCCGCTAATGCTTAAAATAAAGGCCGCGCACAATGCCATACACACATAGGTGAAAATACTTTTACCGTGACGCGGAACCGATACCGTATTGTAAATAAGGCTTAAGGTGCCCTTACTACTGATATAAGGTGTAGTTTGAATATAAATAACGGCCCCTAAACGCGCAATAAAAGGGCTGAAGATCAATACGATAAACAGCGTATTGGATTGATTTTGTGCATTTAAATAACTTGCGATTAATTGATATTTAAATAGCAATAGCAACACCAAACTAATGACCGCCATGGCACCTATGCGGGAATCTTTAAACACCGCCATTATTTTTTTCTGTTGTTTTTTACCTCTGTATTTATGGCCTGCAAACGCAGCATCGACGGCATCGCCAAACCCATCAAGGTGCAAAGCACCTGTCATTCCTACCCACACAATTAACACGCACATGGCTTGTAAACCAACGGGCAGCGTATTGCTTAACCCTATTACCCCACATAACGCGCCACCTAAAATTAACCCCACAAGCGGATAAAAATTAATGGATAACTTAAGTAACACGGCAAACAGCCGATTAGGGTATACCTTTAACGAGGCAGGCAGTACGGTTAAAAATGATAACGCCAAGCACCACGCAGGCCAGTAAAAACGGTGTATACGCGCAAGTTTAATATGGCTTAAAAGTGTTCTACTCGTATCTAATCTGCGCATGGGGTGATCCCGTTTATATGCATTATTTTAGTTATATTCCCTTTAGGCGAGACAAAAACTTTTACCTGAGAGAGGCCCGCATAGGGTACATCGAATGTATTTAGTTGTGTAAAAGGCAGGTTTAAAATATGGGCAAATATACACCTAATCACGCCGCCGTGTGTTACCAATAAAATGTGCTGCTCTTTACCGGTTAATACAATTTTTTGATAACCATAAACAACACGCTGAGAAAAATCTTGAATACGCTCACCGTTATTGGGGGTAATACTGCTAGGGTCTTGCAACCATTGTTCGATAGTGGCGGTGTCATTTTGCCATACGTCATTGATGGGTTGTGCTTCCCAATCACCAAAGTGAAGCTCTTGTAAATTATTGTCTGTGTGTATGGCAATATTTTGCTGTTCGCTTAGGTGTTGTGCAACATTCAAACAACGCTTTAAAGGCGATGTAATAATAGTATCCCATTGCGTATTGGCTTTTTGAGATACATTTAACATATTATTAAAGCCTTCTGGCGTTAATGCAACATTGGTACTGCCCCTAAATACGTGGCCATCTTCGCACTCGCCGTGGCGTAAAATATCTATTGTTACACAATATTCCATACATCATCCTCAAACGTATGCGGTTAACTATCTACACCAGCACTGGCAAACGTGGCCATGTTGCTGTGTAAGTTTAGGGCCATATCTAAAATAGGCAGCGATACGGCTGCGCCACTGCCTTCACCCAATCGTAGCCCTAAATCTATTAGCGGTGTTTGTTCAAAAAAACGTAGCGCTAACGTGTGTGCAGGTTCGGCTGAGCAATGCGTAAACACCAACCAAGGTTTAATCGTTGGGTTGATATGCATCGCCACCAATGCCGCTGCCGTGGTAATAAAGCCATCCACTAAAATAGGAATTCCGCGCTGGGCACAGTGTATGTAGGCCCCTACAAGCGCAGCGATTTCAAAACCGCCCAATGTGCGTAACACTTCTAAGGGTTTTTGATTAAACGCTGTTTGATTCGTCACGCCATGTAATTTAATGGCTTGCTTTATTAATGCCGCTTTTTGTTTTATCACATTATTGTTTACGCCCGTACCCGGTCCCACGCTTTGTGTAGGGGTAAGCGCTAATAAAACACTGTAAATAGCCGATGCACTGGTTGTGTTGCCAATGCCCATTTCGCCCCCCACAAAAACACTTTGCGTGTGTTGAAAATTTTCTGCGCATTGCTTGCCCGCCTCAAGGCATGCCTCAAGTTGTGGTTGCGTCATGGCTGGTTGCGTAGAAAAATCGTGCGTGCCCTTACCCACGTTAATGCTTTCAAGTAACGGATGAGCCGTTAACGCACTGGCGGCTGGCGAATCGATTAAGCCCATGTTACATACTTTAAAGTCGGCATGATGTTGTTGGCTTAGCACGCTAATCGCCGCGCCGCCGCTTAAAAAGTTATGCACCATTTGGGCGGTAACTTCCTGCGGGAATGCCGATACACCATTGGCGGCAATACCGTGGTCACCTGCAAAAATACGCACATATTTATGATTAATAACAGGTTTAGCCACACCCTGAAAACCCGCAAAACGAATAGTAAGGGTTTCTAATTGCCCTAAAGAACCTGCGGGCTTGGTGAGTTGTTGTTGGTGCTCGGTAGCCGCCTGTATAGATGCATCGCATATTGTTTTTGCGGCATCGGTTAACCAATTAAGTGTTGTCATAAAAACCTTATTGCAATCAAAGTGCTTAATATTATGATAAAAATTTAACAGTACGATAAAACGCTAAAACTATTTGAGGGTTAAGGGTAAGCCTGCCATAACCAACGTAACACGGTCGCATTGCTTGGCCAGCTCTTGGTGTAACCAACCTGCATTGTCGACAAAATCACGGCTAAGCTGCCCCAAAGGCACAACCCCCGAGCCTACCTCGTTACTCACCATGAATACATCACATGTGACATGCTGTAAGGCGTCGAGCAGTTGAGTTTTTTCATGGGTATAGCAATTATGGTGCATACAGTTGCTGAGCCACAAAGTCAGGCAGTCGATCAGTACCACCGTGTTTGTATCGTTAAACTGATTGAGCTGCGACGCTAAATACAGCGGCTCTTCTATTAATTGCCAATGGTCGTCACGCGATTGCTGGTGATGCGCAATACGCGTTTGCATTTCGGCATCGCCTGCTTGGCCTGTTGCAATGTAGATATAACGCTTGCTTGTTTTCTCTGCTTGATCTGTTTGCTGATCTGTTTTCGCTGTTTGTTTATGTGCGTGCTCATGCACTTGTTTATTCACTTGCAATGCTTGCTGCTCGGCAAAGCGGCTTTTACCGCTGCGTGCGCCGCCTAATATTAGATGTTTCATATTTATATTCTTTTGGCTTTTTTGTTTGGCATTTTTAACTGCGCGTGCATTTACATCACAATAAAGGGCGTTTGATTATTTGGGTGCGTCATCACGTGTGCATCAACATCAAAAATAGCCTGTATATTGGCAGGGGTAATCACTTTGTGTGGTGTGCCCTTCACAATAATATGGCCATGCTTAAGGCCAATAAGCGTGTTCGCCATTTGACTAGCAAGGTTAATATCATGCACCACCGAAACAATGGTTAAGCCTTGTTGTTGCAACTGTTTAAACAATAACGCGCACGCTGTTTGGTGCTGTAAATCTAATGCACTGGTGGGTTCATCTAATAACAGCAGTTTATTAGAGCCGTCAAAAGTATCGCTATTACCATAAGCTTGAGCCAATACCCGCGCTAGCTGTACACGTTGTTTTTCACCACCCGATAACTGCACATATTGCTTATGTTGCAAAGGCGTTAACGCCAACCAATCGAGTAACGTGTTAATAATAAAACCGTTAACGTGTGTGCTAGTAGCATAAGGAATACGCCCAAGGTTAATCACCTCACGAACACTAAATGGAAAATTTAACGGGTTAAATTGGGGTAATACGGCTACGGTTTGTGCACGTTGGCGCGGCGTTAAATGATGCATGTTTTGGCCACACCAAAAAATGCCCTCTGCTTCTTGGCTGCTTATGGTGTGTTTATCTGGTGGAAAATCACCCGCAAGTGCTTTTAATAAACTGGTTTTGCCCGCGCCATTTGGCCCAATAATACACGCGTGCTCACCTTGCTTAACCTTAAAGTTGGCATTTTTAATCACACATTGATCGCGCAGCATCACGCTAAGCGCTTTAACAGATAGCCCCTTACCCTTAACAAACAGCCCGCTCATGGATCAACCACTTTGTGGTGATGTGTTTTAAGTAACCACATAAAAACAGGCGCGCCAATAAACGAGGTAATTAACCCTACGGGAATTTCTTCGGGTTGCAGCACGGTGCGTGCGAGTGTATCGGTTAAAATTAATAAACACGCACCCAAGCAGGCGCTAATAGGCAGCACTAAGCGGTGGTCTGCGCCCACACATAACCGCACAATATGTGGCACAATTAACCCCACAAACGCAATGGTGCCGGCCAAAGCAACCGACAACCCCACACCCGCTGCCACACAAATAATTAAAACGCGCTTTGTTACTTTTACATTAATACCCAAATAAAACGCCTGCGACTCGCCTAATAAAAACGCATTTAGGGCTTTAATAAAACGCGGCAAAATCGCACACAAAATAAGCAACATGCTAATTGCCAAAGCAACATGCGTATAATTAGCATGATCAAACCCGCCCATACGCCATAAGCTTAAGCGTTTGAGCATATCGTTATCGCCCAAGTATTGTAAAAAACTCGCGAGGCTGCCGGCAAAAAATGTAAGCGCAATCCCCGCTAATAATAATGTGGTCACCGATGTGCCCGCAGCGGTTGTTGCCAAACGGTAAACTAAAAATACCGCCAAGATGCTGCCTATAAAAGCACCAAAAAATACCAGCGATAAACCACCAAAATAGCTCACTTGTTCACTAAATAACACAATAACAATACTGGCCCCAGCCGATGCCCCTGCGCTAACGCCAATAATAGACGGGTCGGCTAACGGGTTGCGAAACAACCCCTGCGTAATACAGCCACAAATAGCCAATATCGCGCCCACACATAATGCCAACAATACACGGGGCAAGCGTAACTCAATTAAAATATGTTGCTCAAATGTGGCCTGCGCATTAAACACATCGGCCACACTAATGGGGATCACGCCAAAAAAAAGAGCGCTAAAGGCACATATGAGTACACAGAAAGTGCCCATTAATACGTATAGCCCTACCCCATAACGGCTTGCGTTAATGGCAGCAAAAAAGGGCGTCGTTAATTTACTTAACATGATTAGTTTTTTTATTGTAAAACGCAGTAATAGCTTGATCTAAAGCAGTTAAATTAAGGTGCTCTTCGTAGGTGTTCGCCAAACGATTAAGCTGGGTTTCTCTTATTGCGTTAATATCAACCGATTGCGCCGCCTTTAAACCTGCCCACGTTAGTAATGCTTGGTTTGCTTTTGGGTTATCAAATATACCGTGCAAATAAGTGCCAAAAATCTGATTATCTGGGCTGAGATAGCCTTCTTTGTTATCTACTATGGTGTTACTGGTTAAGGTTTTATTTTGGCTATCTAAAGGCTGTTTGTGGGTGATGGGCGCGGTGTAATGTCCATTAATAGTGCTGATGCCGCAGTGAATTTCATAGCCATTAATCTCGATATAGTTGGGTGATGCTTCTTCTGATTCTTGGTTTTTAGCATTTGGATTTTGCGAATCTAAATTGTGTGAATCTAAATTGTGTGAATTTAAATTTTGCGAATCTAAACTGTGTAAATCGGTAATATGTGAACCTGTATTGTGAAATTCTGGGCTTTCTGATAATAAACTTTGCACGTTAAGGCATAGCCTAGCACTCACATTAATCAGTTGTTTATGGGGCAATAATGTCGTGTGCATGGGGATAATGCCCAATGCTTTCGTGGTGCCTGGGGCATCTTCTATGCCGTCGTTATCGGTAATGCTAGCACCTAATATTTGGTAACCACCACAAATGCCCACCACTTTTCCGCCATAGCGTAGGTGTTTTTTAATTTGAGCCAGCCAACCGTGTTGCAATATATGTTGGCAATCGCTACGTGTGTTTTTTGAGCCAGGAATAATCAGTAAATCACACGGGGGCAATGCATGCTCGCTGTGTACATATTCTAAATCAACCTGCGGATGCAAGCGTAAGCTATCAAAATCGGTATGGTTACTAATACGGGGCAAGACCACCACGCATATTTTTAATACGGTTTGCGCTTGAGGAGGTTGCTTAGCATCGATCGCGTCTTCGGCATCTAAGTACAAACCATGTAAATAGGGTATCACGCCCAAAACAGGTTTTTGAGTACGTGCCTCTAGCCAATCTAACCCCGATTGCAGCAAGGCAATATCGCCTCTAAAACGGTTAATCACAAAACCTATCACGCGGTTTTGTTCGCTTGGCGAGAGCAAATCTAAGGTGCCCACCAAATGCGCAAACACCCCACCTTTATCAATATCGGCAATAATAATAACGGGGCAATCAACGGCTTCGGCAAAGCCCATATTGGCAATGTCGCCCTCGCGTAAATTAATTTCGGCGGGGCTACCTGCACCTTCAACCAACACAATATCGCTACGCGCCTGCAACCTTTTATACGCATTTACAACATGTGTTAACGCTTTAGGTTTATAAGCATGAAACGCCTGCGCATCCATATTACTCAGCGGTTTACCCGATACAATAATTTGCGCGCCTGTATCACTGGATGGCTTAATTAAAATGGGGTTCATATCCACATGCGGTGCCACCAAACATGCTTGTGCTTGTAACGCTTGCGCTCGGCCTATTTCTCCGCCGTCTGGGGTAACAGCGCTATTTAACGCCATATTTTGGGGTTTAAAAGGCACAACATTATGCTGCCGATTAGCCAACACACGGCCAAGCCCCGCCACCAATGTGCTTTTACCCGCATCGGAGGTGGTGCCCTGTACCATGAGTGTAAACATGGGTGTGAGCATAGGTGTAAAAATAGGCGTTTGCATATTTAGTAATCGACGCCTTTACGGGCTTTTATACCCTCGCGGTAACCGTGTTTAATATCTTTGACTTCACTAACGGTATCCATACAATCGCGTAAATCTGAGCCGCCACCACGGCCAGTTACCACCACACTTTGCTCTTTTGGACGGTTATTTAACGCGTGAATAATGGCATCTTTATCTAAATATTTATAGCCAATCATATATGTGAGTTCATCAAGTACCACCAAATCAAGTTTGGGGTTTTCGAGCATGGTTTTGGCAACAGCCCACGTGCGCTCGGCGGCTTCAATATCGGCGGTTCTGTCTTGGGTATTCCATGTAAAACCTGTACCCATTTGATAAAACTCGACGTTTTGCTGTTGCTCTTTTAAGTAAATTTCTTCACCCGAAAGCTGCACGCCTTTAATAAATTGCACCACGCCCACGTTGTGGCCATAACCTAATGCACGCATCACCATTCCAAATGCCGAGCTAGATTTACCCTTGCCATCACCGGTTAATAACACGGCCACACCGCGTTCAATGCTGGCTTTTTCTATATTGGCATCGACTTTTTCTTTTTGCTTTTTCATCGCTTTTTTGTGTTTAGCGTTTTTTGCATCGTCTGCTTCGTGATTGCCTGCGTCGTGATTGTTTACGTCATTAGTGCTTTCGTTCTCATGGGTGTTGTCACGAGTGTTGTCATCATTTATTTGATCAGTCATAATGCTGCCTTGTAAAGTAAAATTGTGTTTAAACAGGCATCGCTCTTACCTGCCTAACATAGGTAGATTAGGTAACTTAAGTAGCTTAGTAAAATCACCCAAAAACTTAGATTACGAGCGACGCCAAAAGGTTAAAACTATAAGTCACTATTAAAAAATCATTAAAAAATCATTAAAAAATTATTAAAAAGCTATAACTTAAATCGTGCACCAGCAAACACCGCAGAACCCTGCGTGTTAAAGCCGCTAACTTCAATATAGTTAACATCACCGGCATTATTCACACGGCCAAAAAACTCGGTTTTTTCATTGAGTTTATACGTTGCGCTTATATCTAATAGTAAATAATCATCTAGCTGCACACCACCAATATCTATAGCATCACGGGCGGCACGTATATTGGCTAACACATTCAGCTTATTATTCAATACGTTAAAATCAGCCAGTAAATTTGACAAGTACGTTGGGCGTCGCACACGTTGGCTGCCGTCTATTTGCGCCGTTTTATTTATAGTCGCGTTATAACTTAAGGCGAATTGCGGTACAAATTGGTAGCGGGCATTAAACTCAACCCCTTTTGATGTGCTAATGCCTTCATCTTGAAAATAATTATTCACCTCGCCAGATTCAAAATTAAAGCCAATAAAGTTATCCACTTCTTGATAAAAGTACGTAACACCTATGCTCGATTTAGCGGTAAAAATATCAAAACCCACATCTATACCTTGGGTTTTTTCTTCTTGTAATTCAAAATCAATCACTTGGCCGGCATCGCGGCGGCTATTGTTATATGCAATTTCAGAAAGGCTGGGCGCTCTAAAACCATTACCCACACTGGCACGGTATTTAACTTGTGTATTATTTTCTACTTGTTGTAAGAATGCACCGCTAATACGGCCGCTGGTGTGCTCGCCAAAATCTTCATTGTTATCGTGGCGAATACCCGCTGTTAACGTCACATCCTGTAAAGGCGTTGACTGTAACTCAACAAAAAGGCCTTGCTGGTCACGCTCTTGCTTAGGTGCATTGGTTAACTCGTTTTGAATACTGTGCTGCTCAACATCAAACCCACCCACAATAGTCAGCTGGTCATTAATATTAATGTCACCCACATACATGACTTCGTCTAACGTACCCTTAGGGTTAAACGATACCACCCCGTTTGATGAATTAGTACGCTCAATAGATGTATGTGCAAACGATACCGTTTGGTTAATAGTATCGCCCGTTAAACCTAACGATGCCCTTGCAACAGTGGTATCGTTTTTGCCCAAACAATCATTTGGTGTGGCGGTAAAACAGCTATCAAACTGGGTGTTGTTATTAATATCACGCACCACCAATTGCACGTAGGCGGTGTCACTGATATTGGCCTTTAATTTAGCGTGTAATGTGGTGTTTGAGTTGCCGTCGTCTTCGCCTTCGGTATCGCTTAAACGGGCATTAAAACCGTCGGTTTCTTGATTAAACGCCGATAAGTAAAACTCGCCCGCATCCGAACCGTTCGCCACATAGGCATTAAGTGTACGCGTACTATGCGTGCCCACTTCGCCACTGATGCCTGCGGTAAGCGTATCGACATCCGATAACGTGTTAATACTAATCACGCCGCCCGCATCGGCACCGTAAATAAAGCCCTGCGGGCCACGTAGAATTTCGATTTTTTGAATATCAGACGATAACGCCAAACTACCCGAAATAGGCGCAGCCTGCACACCCGTAGGGTCGGCAATATTAATGCCGTCAATTAAAATAGTGGTGCGGTAGCTTTCTTCACCGCGAATACGAATGGCCGTTTGCTTACCTAAGCCGCCCGAATTAGACACCGCAATACCAGATTGCGTGCGTAATACATCGGCCAGTTGCGTATAACCGCGTTGTTGAATGTCATCTTGAGAGATAACCGTAACAGAGGCACCCACTTGGCGTAACGGGGTTTTCACACCCGAAGCCACAACCACCACCTCTTCTAAAAGCGGTGACGTAACGGTTTGAGCCTGAGCGAAAACAGCGGAAAAAGTAAGGGGTAAGCAAGAACTAAACGACAAAGCCGTTAAAAAACGTGTGCGCATAATAAACCTGTATATATCAATAAACAGGAGCGGTTTTTGAGGCGCGACAAGGCACACTTTAACGCATG
>CAKZUG010000029.1 GCA_937920545.1 uncultured Saccharophagus sp. | reverse complement strand
TCCATTCAGTGGTTGTACGCAGGGCTGGTATCGGGCTCCTTAAATACATTAAGTTACCGTTGCGGGGGCAGCGTTGGATTCTCACCAAACTTCCCATTTAAGCTTAAGCTAAAACCTAAGCACCAAACGAGCGCGCACGGTAAGCGCAACCGTGGTAAAAGTCAAATGGAATGTGAGCACGGTAAACCCCAAACCCATCCCACTCTAACCATTTCACCCTAACTATCCCACCCTAATTATCCCAAAAGACCGCAGGTTATAATGGGCGCTATTACATGGCTCCTTTTCAAAAAAGTTATCCTAGTAGGCTACTAAAAGCAGCGCTAAAAACGGCATTAAACACTGCTTCATTCGCTAGCGCGACAGACGATACAAGCGGTATAAATCACTCTCAATGTTGGTTTTACATCCAACAGTCCTCTTCCATTTAATGAGATCACCACAAAAATATGAGGCTTAAATTAACGGCCAACTAAGGTAAAACAACAACACCTGATACGAATTATTCGCCTATTCACATCAAATAAAGATACGATTATGATCTTTATTCGAATCATGATATGATTTGAATAAGCCACCATTCAAATCAAAGGCGACACTATGTGGATCTGGCAACAAGATAATTGGCCTAATTTTACCTGGGATAAAAAAGTCATTGATCCCAAGTTACGAGACATTCGATTTCACCAAGGAATCTTGTTGGGCAAAATGTCGAGCCAACCTAAAGACCAAAAGCAAAGTATGTTAGATACACTATTGGCGAACATACTTTATTCGAGCGCCATTGAAGGTGAGAAACTTAATGCTTTTTCTGTTCGTTCGTCGTTGGCCAATAAGCTTGGTTTATCTGAACAAAAACCATTTCCAACCACTGAGCGCACAGATGGTTTAGCCGAAATAATGTTAGATGCGGTTGAGAATTTAGACTCGCCACTCTCACTTGAAAGAATATTACAATGGCATAAACGCCTGTTTCCTCAAGGTTACACCTTGCTCAATCCAGTGCTAACTGGGCAGTTGCGCGGTAAAGAACCCATGCAGGTTGTATCGGGTAGAATCGATAAACCGACTGTGCATTTTGAAGCGCCAAACCGAGATATACTTGAGGGCGAACTGGACGTGTTTATTAGTTGGTTTAATCTCTCTCGTGAGAACTCCGCTTTAGACCCTTTGCTTAGGGCTGCCATAACACACTTTTGGTTTGTGACTCTTCACCCTTTAGATGACGGTAATGGCAGAATTACCCGCTTACTCACTGATTTGGCACTGGCTCAGGCCGAGCAACAATCTGTCCGTTTTTATGCGATGTCAGTTGCTATTTTAGCCAACCGTAAACGCTACTACGAAATTTTAGAGCAATCCCAAAAAGGTAAGCTCGATATTACTGCGTGGCTAATATGGTTTTTAAATACATTGGGTGAAACATTTACCCATGTGCTGCAAGATATCGACCAAACCACGGCTAAAACAAAATTCTGGCAAAATGTCGATCAAACACAACTGTCATCCGAACAAGTAAAAGTACTCAATCGCATGCTTGATGGGGATTTTGACCAAGGCATTAACACCTCGCAATATCATAAAGTGGCAAAAGTGAGTAAGCCAACAGCTTCACGCCATTTAGCGGCTTTGGTAAAGCTAGGTTGCTTACAAAAAAGTGAAGCTGGTGGTAGAAGCACACGGTATAAAATCGCACACCTTGGTTGAAATAAAAGCATTAGAGCAAAAGTATTTGGGGGTTTGGTGACACCCATATTCTCTCTCTTATATTTAACATGATATCTTATTTTTCAAATATATGGATGTCCTGTTTTTTTTTACCCATGTGCTACAAGAGATCGACCAAACCACGGCTAAAACAACATTCTGGCAAAATGTCGATCAAACGCGACTGTCATCAGAACAAGTAAAGGTACTCAATCGCATGCTTGATGGGGATTTTGACCAAGGGATAAACACCTCGCAATATCATAAAGTGGCTAAAGTGAGCAAACCAACAGCTTCACGCCATTTAGCGGCTTTGGTAAAGCTAGGTTGCTTACAAAAAAGTGAAGCTGGTGGTAGAAGCACACGGTATAAAATCGCACACTTTGGTTAAAATAAAAGCATTAGAGCAAAAGAGCCAGAAAAAGCGAGGGGAAAAGAAGAGGAAAAAGGACAGCCATAAACTTGATTATGAGCGGCGGCAGAACATATCACCTCAGCATCACGAACACGCTGTTAATAACACCCTTAAAGCTCTTGTCGATTCCTATCTGCAAGGGCAGACACCGGGGACACCCATATTTTTCCAATTATATTTAACATAATATTTGATTTGTCAAATTTATGGATGTCCTATGTTTTACTGACGACGAAGGATAACTTAGACGAGCTCATGCCTTGGTGTGTTGAGATTGTCTAGGGTGGGGTTGGTTTGGCGTTTACAGTTTATATGTAACGCCAAAAGCATGGACGCGGCTTTTCGCGTCCATGCTTTTTCTTGTTAGCTATTGATTTGCAAGTCATTTTTTGCTGCTTTAACAACCATCATGTACGCTTTTTTAGCAGCCTTTGACTTGTGATAAAGAGATTGCTCATAACTATCAATATGCCCTGCGTCATATATCGATAATCGTCCAGCTTTCAAGTCTTCTTCAAATTCATTGTAAATTTTTATTTGTCGAATTTCTTCTGCTTTAAAGTACTCTCTTAATACAGCTATTACATTGTCACTCAGAAAAAGTAAACCTTTTTCATTCAGCAGCTTTTTAAGTTCTCCAGTTAATTCACAAACTTTACCATTATATATATTTTCAGCGTCAGAAATGAGCTCACCTTTAGCTTTTTCGTAATCATTGCCATTATCCATTTCGCCTAATCTAAGCACACGATCAAGGTACTCTTCAGCCTCTTCACATGAAGATTTTATTTGGAGTAACAATTTAATTAGCTCGATAAAAATAGATTTTCTAAACTCCCACTTTTGCTGATCAATCCATATCTTGTTAGATAAGCGTGTCTTAACATCTTCGACCACTTCGGTTTGATTTCGTAATTGTTCAATGGTTTCGTCTAGCCTTTCACTAACCGCCTTCAACTCTCCTGACTTTTTCATATAAGAAGAAAGAAAAGAGCCAAAGCATGCAAAAATAAAAGCAATTAAAGCTGCAATCGCATAAGTTGCTACAGACAGACTAATTCCGTCTTGAAAATAATTATTTAATACTCCAACAAGCTCTAACTCTGTCAAGGTGTATCCTTAGCAAACAAGGCTGTAGAAAATTAGACCAAAAAAAGCCAATCTCTTACCTCGCCTTCTATTTTTTTAAAATTTCACTACAATTTGGAAGTTATGGTAAATCAAAATATTGATCACCAAAAGTCTAAAATCGTACATTATTTATACCAAATATCGCTTTTATTGGGCATTCCAACCCCTTTCAAGCCATTTACTTGAGAAGCTGCAATTTCCACAACTTCTCAACGTTATGAACCATACAATACAGCTGCAAGTGACAAGGATATAGTGAATGCCGATACTGCAGGAGCGAAAATCTATCGATTGTATGCATTCGTTTACAATAAAGTCTTTTACCCTCCTCACTGTCAATAAATTTTTAATTCTATCTAAATATGCGACTTTTCTTTTGCCTTCTAGCCTTCTATTAGTACCGATATTTTAAAAAACAACAAACCCATAAACCTGACAAAGAAAACACCTTGCTAAACCCCAATAAATGTATATCCACACCAAAATAAGTCACACAGTTACCTTTATTTTCCCTTCCATTCAAAGCATGCGAACTTCCTTTTTGGGGACACCCATATTTTTTATTTTCTGTTAATTCACCGTTTAGATCATCAACCAATACTTGTCTACTATGTGCATGTCCTATTTTTCATTTTTTTAACTGTTTTTGTCCTTTTCAATGACTTGTTAGCAGTTAATTACACTAATGTTTCGTATTACTTATTGGAGCGTTCTCTACATTCAAACGAGCCTCACAACCAAATGTAAATTCTCCATTATTTTCTCTAATCCAAAAATCACCGACAGCTCTAGGATCATGAGCAAATTTAGTTTTTTTACGCTTGATTAGACGCTTCATTTCCAGTTTTGCATTTTTAGGAGCTGATTCCATAAGAGACAATAACTCTGATTCGAATTTGGTACCTTTTTCCCAAGAATCCATTACAACAACATTCCAAGCGGTTACAACCACTTTCATTGTCGCTTCAAATTCGTCTTTACCATAATTCATTGGTAACCCTGCAATTATACTTTTCCCAAACTCTAAGATTGTTTGAGATATTTTTTTATTTGGAATCATAGTACCTACAATGACTAAACTGATAACGAGACTGTAGAAAATTAGCAAAAAAAAGCCAATCTCTTACCTCGCCTTCTATTTTTAAAATTTCATTACAATTTGAAAGTTATTGTAAATCAAAATATTGATCACCAAAACTCTAAAATCGTACATTATTTATACCGAGCATCGCTTTTATTGGGCATTCTAGCCCCATTTAAGCCACTTAATCGTTAGGCTGTATATTTTCACAGCTTCTCAATATTATGAAACATACAATACAGCTGAAAGTGACAAGAACGCAGTTAATGCCGATACTGCAGGAGCATGTATCGGCCACTGTGCCGTCACTTTCTTTTGGCCTATAAGGATTAGGGAGCCTCTGATTAGCCTCGTAACGTCTCTGCGTGACCTAGAACAGTTAGTTGCTAGGCGTCTTTTGCAGCTAATGGCCGTAGCCCGGAGCGAAAAATAGCCCTTATCAAAAATGACAACAACGCAAGTGACTGCTCTAGGCCACGCCCTTCAGTGCTTTCAGAAACCTTTCTAAAAGCCAAAGATGCCGGGAGGTTAATCAAAGGTTCCTTAGCTTTTCTAGTCGTTTATTGCTGCAAATATTGCCAAAAACGAGTTGACCGTCACGGATGATGGAAATGCAGGTTTTGCAGGAGCAAAAATCTGTCGATTGTATGCACTCGTTTACAATAAAGCCTTTTACCTTCCTCACTGTCAATAAATTTTTAATTTTATCTAAATATGCGACTTTTCTTTTGCCTTCTAGCCTTCTATTAGTACCGATATTTTAAAAAACAACAAACCCATAAACCTGACAAAGAAAACACCCTGCTAAACACCAATAAATGTATATCCACCCCAAAATAAGTCACACAGTTACCTTTATTTACTCTTCCATTCAAAGCATGCAAACAAGTAAATATTCATTAAGCATGTATGATTCAAACTATAAAAACATCCACATCAAGGCAGTGCCTCACAGGTTTCTTTGCCTTGTTGAAAGCATGCGCTGTAGCGTTTTGCTGCCTGAATACGCTCGGGGGTTTTAGGGTGTGATGAGAAGTAATCGAGTACTTTTGAGGTGTTGTCTTGCTTTTTATCCGTAACGCTAGTGTCTGTTTGGCTGTGGTTATCTTTGGCTTTTTCTAGTGAGTCTACGGAGAAAGCGGCTAGGCGCTCCATGATAGTGGCAAAGGCCATGGGGTCGACGCGGGCTTTTAGCATTTTATTAAACGCATAGGTATCGGCTTGTGATTCGTGACCGCGTGAGTAATGGCTCGATACCATTAAGGTGCCGGCACCTATGCCCACGTCCGCAAGCATGCTGGCATCCCCAGCAATAAGTATAATTAAGGCGGAGATGAACGCACTTTCTATTAGGCTGGTGAGTGAATGACGATGCACCACGTGCCCTATTTCGTGATATAAAACAGCATCTATTTCATCTTGGGTATGCGCCAATTGAATAAAGGCATCGGTCACAATAATATCACCCGATGGCAAGGCAAACGCATTGGGGATGGATGTGTCGTCCACCTCCCATAGCCTAAAGTGCAATTGGTAATCGGCTTCGTCGTTTTGTAATGTGCCTAACGGTAAGATGGTTTTAGAAAAATGCTGGCGTAAGCGATCTTGCTGTTCTTGCGGGAGTTGTGATGGTGAAAAAAATTGTGCATCTAAAAAAGATAGCGTGTGCTTGGCAATAAGTTGGTTGGTTTGTTGTGGTAACGCATGGGCGATGTGTTCACTGGCGTAGGGAACGCCCCATTTAAAAAATGAAAAAACCGTCACCATGGTAACGCATATAGCAACGGCCACCCACCCCAAACTTGACTCTAGGGTATGCACAAACCCGCTGGGTTTTTTTATACTTTTAACTAAAACATCAACACTGTTGTTATCGGCGGTAGAAAAGACAGCGCCGTTTGGCAAGGTTATTTTTCGGTCGATATGACCAATACGGTCTGAAAAAAGCAGGCTGCTTAACTCGCCTTGCGATAGCTCTTTGTTGTTGTCAATATCGGCCACTATATAGTGGTCGCCTAACACACGCAGCGTGGCGGCGGTATTTGCCGCGCTATTGTGTGTATACAATTTACCGTGAATAGACATTGTTATATAGCCACGTCAATGCCAACATCAAAGGCATCGCCAAGTTGGTCACCCAGTGCCGACTGCGTTGCATGCTGCTGTGTGACATAATCACTCAAATCAACGTCGCCACCTATATAGGTATTTTCTACTAACATTTTGGCTTTTCTTACTTTGGTCCACGGGGTGGCCAGGCCCATCGTTATCACTATCAATAACAGATTGGTAACAAGTAGCCAACCGAATTTAATGGGGTCTAAGGTCGATTCAAACGTAATATTGTTATCGAGGGTTAAATTGTCAAAAATATACTTGCGGGTTTTAGCTTGAAAGTACGCATTCACAAATAAACCACATGCAATAAAAATAATATATATAGGCACAATGAGAACCGTCATACTTGCCATATATTTACTCCATATGCTGGTAGTGTCGCCAGAATCAGGTATGGCGTCTGTATTAAAACCTGCAAGCGTGTTCAAAATAAAGGTTAAAATTGAAAATATAATGACTGCAAAAATCAATAATACCAGCGATACACCAATGGCTTTGAGTAAGATAATAATAAAAGGCCGAACCTGTAATTGCGCGCTGAACTCGCCTTGGCCAAAACGATAACCGTTCAATAAATAGCCTGTATTGTTTGCCTGCATAAAGGCAAAAACCAATACCGATAACACCAAGCCTATAACAACAATGGCACCCATGAGAATCATGTTTAAATCAATTTTTAGCGCGGCAGAGACCCCAACAATAATTAATGACCCATAAAACGATAGCATCAATAAAAAAGGTAAAAATAAATAGCAAAAGTAGGCCGTTTTTAATAAGCCTGTAAAACTAAAACGCACGTTACTAAAACTGGTAACACGTGCATTAAACTGTACACTGCGCCATATCACCCAAGGAAACACAATAAAAAGTAAGGGTAAAAAGAAAAAATCTAAAACAGGAAAAAATTGTATCAGCACGGTGTAAACAACCATCACGCCAAACGCAATTAGGAAGCTTAAAAATAATTGCTTGCCTGTAGCGTTGTAATCGAAGTTGTGGCCGTCAAATGTTGTATTCCCATAAAAATAGCGTTTAGTCCGCACTTTTGCCCAGGGGTAATACAAGCCTAGTGTCACAATAGTGAGCAAGATATTGATAATCCAAATGTCGAA
>CAKZUG010000028.1 GCA_937920545.1 uncultured Saccharophagus sp. | reverse complement strand
TCACCTGTATGAGCATGCCCTTCTCCCTGCTCTCCCTGTTGCTGGCCTTTAAACTCAGGGTTATCCCCTACGTGTGACTCAAGTAAAGTTAGTCCCTCCTGCGATAACATATCGCGTAAACGTAAAACACTTTGCTCTAGTGCCTCGCGCACCGCAGGGTTATTTGTTTGAAACATCACACTGGCTTGATCCTGATTGACATTCACTTTGACATTAATAGGGCCAAGGTCATCTGGATTTAAGCGTAATTCAGCACTTTGAATATTTTGCATTAATAGATTCGCTGTTTGCTTAGCGATGGCCCCCGACCATGCTGCATTGCCAAACTGCACATTTACAGGGAAGCTAGGCTTGGCTTCGGCGGTCGCTAACATATTTGCTCCATCAGTTTTAGATAACATGTTTGTATAACTACTGGTGCTTGATATTAACTCAGTGCCACTTGCATCAACACCAGACGTCAATAAACCGTCTTTTAATGAAAATGTCTGATTTTTCTGAGCATTATTTTGTAACATATCAAAAAATAAAGTTGGTTGAACCGGGCTTGTAGCCTTAGGCTGGCTAAATGTAGAGGAATCTTGCGCAATGATTGATGACTGCTCGCCCGTCAAATTACTGGCACCCGCCAAACGTTGACGACTTGCAGTATCATCGAATAATGTACTTTTCTCCATTTTAGAGGTTAATGGCTGCCCACCCGCACGTAAAACGTCCTCAGATACACCAAGTGCATTGTTGCCTATCACACCTGTATTAGATGACAAAGACGCAGCGGTAGCTGATCCAGTTAAAGGCGAGACAATGTTAATCGCGCTATTATCTATATTCATAGCATTAGTGATTGCCGTCACAGATTCATCTGTTAAGTTATTCCCGAGTAAAACCTCACCTTCTAAAGCCTGCCCTAATAAACCATGCCCCACTGATAAAGCATGTGTATTAAGGCCGCTATCAACAAATTGTAACCCTTCGCTACCTAACCCTGCCGACTCAGCTAATACTTGCCCATCGCTATTAGGTAACGTGTTATTTGAATCAGTTTCATATTGACTTGCTTCAAACTGACGTACTTCATTTGGATCGGTTTCATGTGGATGAGCTTCGTCTAACGAATCACTACGGCGGTTGTTATTAGACACTTCTTTGTCGCGCGACGTAGATTGAGATCTTTTTTCTTGCGCAGATTCTGCCTTATGATCAGATTGGTTTTTATCTGTTCGGCGGCGATCATTATATTTATCTGCCTGCGTATTATTATCATTTAATACATCTTTAAACGATTCCTTTTTAGTGACAGGCTCTTTAGCGGCAATATTTACCTCTTTTACAGAGGCCGTTTGCAGCCCAATACCGTTCAGCGCTAAATTCTGCGGCATATCTCTTCCCCTTTTGCATATAACAGCATAAATAAAAGTGTACATACTATTGATACAAAAGACTTAGCAATGGCTATGCCACTTAACTTACATTTACTCATACATAAACATACATAAACATACAGCATAGCCACATGCACAATCGTACATATATTTAGGCGCATAAGCTGAGCAACGCATTTTAACAACATATATTAAGTAACGTATTGTTAGCAAAACAATTTAACGAATAAGTCAGTATATATAGTGTCACCATGCACCTACACGCACCCATATACACACCTTTACATAACCCAGTTGTCGCACTAAGCTAGCCGCCTTATTACAACTTTTATTTTTATCTTTATTATTAGCCCACATATTTCAACAAAAGAAGGCCGCTATGGTTAGCCCGCTTACACACTTAGGTGACATGCCCGTTAAAACATTTATTGATGAATACTGGCAGAAAAAACCCTTACTGATTAAAAATGCCCTACCCGAATACAGCGATATCACCACAGGCGATACACTCGCTGGGTTATCACTTGAAGACGGTGTTGTATCACGCTTAATACAACAAACACCGCAAAACTCAGATGCAACCACACCGAATAATACGGCTAGCCACTGGGAAGTCACACATGGCCCCATAGATGAAAACGTATACAGCACATTACCCAACCAATTTTGGACACTGCTTGTACAGCATGCCGATCAATTATTAGATGACGTAAACGAGCTAAAGCAACTATTTAAGTTTTTGCCCAGCTGGCGTTTAGACGATGTAATGATAAGCTACTCAACCGATGGCGCAGGCGTTGGGCCTCACTATGATTATTACGACGTGTTTTTATTGCAAGGCGAAGGCAAACGTCGTTGGCGCACGGGCCAGCACTGCCATGCAAATACCCCACTCGACCCCAATGCACCCATGAAAGTACTTCAAAATTTTGAAACCGAAAACGACTGGATTGTGACACCTGGCGATTTACTTTATATTCCCCCTCAATGCGCACACTGGGGTGAAGCAATAGGCGAATCCATTACATACTCGGTGGGCTTTCGCTCGCCTAGCCACCAAGATATTTTACTCGACTACGCACAACATATCAGTGAGTCACTCACACAAGATAAACGCTTTACCGACCCTACAAGCCAACTGCACCACCCACACAAAAGCGAAATCACACACGCATCCATTAAAGAAATACAAAACATACTGCATCACTATGCCAACAACCCGCAAGCAATAGCAGCATGGCTAGGCAACACCATGACCCAACCTAATCCAGGCATAGCAATAGAGCATGAACACACATTAGAACCCGACACATCACTTAACAATATCCAACATAGCAATATTGGCATAACACTTAGCTCACTGGTCAAAGCCGCGTTTTATACACATACTGAAAGCGAAAACAGTGAAAAATCTGAAACCAGCGATAGTAAAAGTAATAGCCATGCTTACCTTTTTATTAATGGCGAACACTACCCCTGCGATAAGCAATTAGCGCACAGTTTATGTAACCATCAAACGATATATATCAGTGAGCTAAAAACACAACAACAAAACATGTTAAATACACTGCTTACACTAGGCTATTTAATCGAGGTGGATTAACCCCGCCTTTAACAATAAAAACATAAAACAAACATCAACAGAATAAACGATCAAAAAATTTTTAAATATAAACACAGGCATACCTATGATCATACAAAGCGTTACTTGGCAAACACACCGCGATGAGCTTATACGTATTCGCCATAGCGTTTTTATTGATGAACAAGGTATTGACCCAACAGAAGAGTGGGACGAATACGATGCAACGGCCTTGCATATTTTGGTCACATTGCCTCAGCTAGACGATGCCAACCCTTATGAAAAATCCCATGTTCAACGTAATGGAGAATCAGCCTTAACGAATCAAAATACAAACAACCATCATACAATGGCAAACAGCGCGGTTGCCTGTGCGCGCTTAGTTATACATAAAAATGGCGAAATACAAATAGGTCGTGTCGCGGTACTGGCTTTGTACCGTCATAAAGGCATTGGCGCCGCAATGTTAAAACATGCCATTATGGCAGCGTGGCAATACAGCTACCCTAATACACCCACTTTATATTTAAACGCGCAAAATCATTTGATCGCACTTTATCAAAAGTTACACTTCACACCAGAAGGCCTTACCTTTTTAGATGCCGGCATTCCCCATACCCGTATGCAGTTTAGCCATAAAGATTTAAATAACACGGCATTTTTTAACAAACAAAGTCTACAGATAAACACCCCAAATGCATTCGCTTGTTTAGCGCGCCTACTGACACAGCAAGCTGTTAGACATATTAATATCATCAGTCATACACTTGCACCTGCACTGTATCATCAACCTGAACTATGTAATGTACTATCACAATTTGTGCGTAGCCATCGCCAAGCGCATATTCATATAGCCGTAATAAATACCCGACAACTCGGGTTAAAAAAGCACCTACTTATTGAATTAGCCCAACGAATACCATCTAAAATACGTATACAAAAAATTAAAAAAAGCCTATTAGACACAGGCAACATCACAACCTATCAAGATAGCCTTGTATTTGATACGTCAGGTTTTATTACATTAACCAATAGCCAAACCCACCAAGGCTTTGGTATATTTAATCACCAAGTACAGGTTAAACAAGCACAAAACCACTTTGATTATATATGGCAAAGCCACTGCGAACCCGAACCCAATTTAAGGCAGCTTTATTAAAAGCTATTTAATAATGTATAGTAAGTAAACTCACCGTGTATTTTATACTACTGGGACAACTGAAAAGAATACTTCTCTGTAAATATACCCCTATACGCTCTGTCTGTTCGTATTGTCTTTTCACATAGCCTGCCTATTATTACGACTACGTTTCGCCCACTCGTATTTTTTATACACCTGTTATTTCTACACCTGTTTTTACCAACCCTGCTATATCAATAGTGATGCAACAAATAAATTAACGTATAATTGAATTCAAGTGTGTATGAAATAGCGCTACTATGACTTCGCTAACAGAATTACGCTAACATAACCGTACTAAAGTAAGAGTGCTCACAAAAAAGTATAAACTCTAAACAATAAACGTTAAATAATAAACAAGGCATCTATCGTGATTAAAAGCAAAAAGTATCTTCTATCCATTTTTTCGGCTTCTATATTAGGGGCGTGTAGCACTACGCCACAACAAACTTCATCAGAAGTAGGCAACGAGAAAGTACCAAATACAATTACCTACTCTAAAAGTATTGATTGGCCAGAAAATAGCATGGCTTTTTGTCATGCGGCGTTAGATCAAGCCACCATTCAATATGATCACTTTAGAAATGCCTATCCAGACCCTGCAAAAATCCCTCGCTCCTTTAGTAAAGGCAAAACACGTATAAGCGTAGATTTAGGCTGGACACGCGGTTTTGTGGCGGGCAGTTTTTGGTATTTATATGAGCATAACCAAAATCAAACATGGTTAGATACCGCGAAAAAATGGACAAAAGCGATTGAAAAAAATCAATACAACCGCAAAACCCATGATATTGGCTTTATTATTTATGATAGCTTTGGTAACGGTTTGCGCTTAACCGAAAACAAAGATTACGAGCCTGTGATAGTCAGTGCAGCAAAAACATTAATGGAGCGCTTTAATCCAAAGTTAGGTTTAACATATTCATGGAGTTGGGGAACATGGGAGTTTCCCGTTATCATTGATAACATGATGAATTTAGAGCTACTCTTCCGTGCGTCAGAAATCAGCGGTGACCCAGTCTATAAAAATGCCGCTATTAGCCATGCGACCGTCACGATGAAACACCATTTTCGCGACGATTACAGCTCATTTCATTTGGTCAATTACAACAGAGAGACAGGCCAACCTAACTGGAAGCAGACTTTCCAGGGTATAGCCGATGACTCATCTTGGTCACGCGGCCAAGGTTGGGGGTTATATGGCTACACAATGACATACCGGTTCACCAAAGATAAAAAGTTTTTAAACCATGCGCGCGGTATTGCCAACTATATATTGACACACCCCAACATGCCCGAAGATTTAGTCCCCTATTTTGACTACGACGCACCTAAATACCCAGAAGTCATCCCCTATAAAGATTCATCAGCAGCATCATTGGCGGCCAGTGCTTTACTAGAACTTTCTACGTTTGTTGAAGGTGATGAATCTAAACGCTATTACAATGCAGCCATTAAAATGTTACGTAGTTTGTCGTCACCTGCGTACTTGGCTGGCGAAGATGAAAACGGTCACTTTTTACTCAAACAAGCCACGGGCAACTACCCTGCCAATGACGAACTAAACGGCTCGTTAAACTATGGCGATTATTATTATTTACAAGCATTAAACCGCTGTAAAAATAAATAACGCTTAGCACTAAATTTAGTACTTCAATTTAGTGCTCAAATATGAATGACGTAGAGCAGGATTAATCTTATTATCAAATGTATGGGTGTTCTATTTTCCTATTGAATTTTTAGGTTTCACTTTTCACGGTAAAAAGTTGGTGTGGCATGATAAAGCACTTCAGCAATTCAAACACCGAGTAAAAGAAATCACAGGTCGCTCGCGAGGTATTTCTATGGAAAAGAAAATACACGAGTTAACGCTGTACCTACGTGGTTGGATTAATTATTTTGGTGTAGCCCAAGGCTATCAAAAATGTATTGAGCT
>CAKZUG010000027.1 GCA_937920545.1 uncultured Saccharophagus sp. | reverse complement strand
ACAACCATTTTAGTCTCCATTACTTAAGATGCAGAAAAGATCAAAAATCATACAAGTCATCCCGATTTCACCTCCCTTCTATCACGCTCACCTCATGTATTTATCATAAAAAATTAACATCTGTTTTTTTAATGGACATTTACTATACAAAAACTGTATTAATAGTGTGTGCAATATCTCAACACTAAAAATTAAATCAATAAATTGCATGACTAATGAGATGTCATACTCGATACAAACATAAAAAATAATAATCGGAGCATTCTAGCTATGACCAAACAAAAGCATTCTTTTTTCACATCAAATTTCACATCAAAAAAACTTCAATCACTATTAGCGGTTACAGCTTTCGGCTTATCTGCAAGCATGTACACGCATGCCACAACAACAGAGAGGTGCAGTAGCGGTGAAGGCTTCACACTTGGTACATTTTATACGCTTTTCAAAGTTAGTTTACCCAGCAATAACTGTATGGATATAGAGCGTAATGCACGTGATCAAACTAGGCATAGTGTCGATTTTAACTGGAATGGAAACGGCAACGGCGATGATATGGTTGGCGGCGTAGGCTGGGCATCTGGCACCCGCAATAGAACTGTTAACTACCGTGTTAACAGCTGGCAAGCAGCTGAAAACGACAACCCGGGTAGAAACCAATTTGGCGACGTCACCTTTGGTTTATATGGCTGGTCTTGCGGCAGTAGAATCGTAGAGTATTACGTTGTAGATAGATGGGCGCGAGATGCAGCATTAGTCAATGGACGTAAAGTCCCTTTCGATAACTCAACAGGCGCAAATACCCGAAGTGTCGGTAATGCCCGCATTAACGGTGCAACCTACGATTTATATGTCACAACACAGATTAACCGCCCGCACGGCTGCGGCACCGGCAACCGAACATTTGACCAGTACTGGTCTATCAGACGCAATATAGCCGGCGTTAACCGCGACCATACCATTTCATTCAGACAGCATGTCAATGCATGGTCAAATAGCGGTTTAGAGTTAGGAAGTCGTATGGGGTATCAAGTATTGGCTCCAGAAGGTATTGGACATAGTAGTGGCCGTATAGAATATACACTTGACCGCTAATCTAGCCTCTTATGTACGTTAAGGTGAACAACCTTAACGTACATATCTAGACGATAACACGGTGTTAAAGCTACCCTATTTACCCGTGTTTAAACCGCTTTAGCGCTGAGTGTCACACATAATGACCCCAACCCTTCAAAAATAATTTCAGACTCATCACCCACATACGCTCGGTGCACCCCCGTAATAGCACCTGTCGAAATTAACGTGCCTTTGGGTATGGCGTAACCGCGTGTTTTTAGCTGCGTAATTAAAAATCCTACCGCACCAAGCGGGCCATTTAAGCCAGCGGGTGCCGTGGTTGTACCCACGTTTTTAGCGTTAATTGACGTGCTTACGGTGTATTGCGATAAATCGCCATCCTGCCAATTAGCGACTTCTGGCCCCACAATAAGCCCAGTATTGTTACCAAAATCACTGACGGGGCCAATGGGCGCAACCTCATTAATAATTTGCAGCGGGCTACTGGCAATCTCGACACCGATGTAAACACGCTTAATCGCGCTGTAAATTTGCTCAAGCGTTAACGGCGTGCTCGGTAATGCCGACACATCGTTTAACTCGACAACAAACTCGGCTTCTATTGCTGCAAAGCCCTCTTCAAATACAGGCATCACTGTTTTTGTTGCATCGGTACTGTATTTAACCGTACGCTTAAAAATAGGCCCCGATAAACGCTGCGCATCAAACTGCGCTTGCAGTGGCGCGGGCACACCGCCAACTTTCCAGCCAGCAATAATATCATCCCACAGTTTAATAGCGTGATCTTGAACTTGATAAGCCACATCTAACGTGGAGGGTAATTCGCCGGGGTACGCCGATAAACCCGTACATTTTTTACGAGCAGCAATAAAATGTTGAGCAATCGCCTGCGGGCTTGCATCTAACTGAGACATAACATGGCCTTTTTCATTTTTATGATTGTTGTATAAGGGGATTTTACGTGGAAATAAGGAGGGATGTGAAGAGATAAATAGCGTTTTATCCAAGACATAGGCGTCTTCTAGATACAATCAACAATTAAAAAAAGCCATATCATGCTTTTGGGGTAACAGCTAAATATTAAAAAGAAAGAACATATTGGGATGTTTATCACACCCCAAATATACAGCTTACGTTTTTGGCAATGTCACGCCTGTCTGGCCTTGGTATTTACCCCCGCGATCACCGTACGAGGTTTCGCATACTTCGTCGCTTTCAAAAAATAGCATTTGTGCCACGCCTTCGTTGGCGTAAATTTTGGCGGGCAATGGCGTGGTGTTTGAGAATTCAAGTGTCACGTGGCCTTCCCATTCTGGCTCAAGCGGGGTCACGTTAACAATAATACCGCAACGGGCATAGGTTGATTTGCCCAAACACACGGTTAATACACTGCGTGGAATTTTGAAATATTCGACAGTGCGCGCCAAGGCAAACGAATTAGGCGGGATAATACACACGTCACTTTGTATATCGACAAAACTTTTCTCATCGAAGTGTTTAGGGTCAACCACAGCAGAATGCACATTGGTAAAAATTTTAAACTCATCGGCGCAGCGAACGTCGTAGCCGTAACTTGATGTGCCATACGAGATTAAGCGTTCGTCTTGTTGGTTGTAACGCACTTGCTCGGGTTCAAACGGGCTAATCATTTGCTCGTTTTGCGCCATGCGGCGTATCCACTTATCAGATTTAATACTCATTACAGCCTCTGTGTTTAAAAAAGGCCAAGTATAAAGCCCTTAAAATTAAGGGCAAGAAAAATACACGATCAAAGCGTTTATTCATGGCTTAAACAAAACCTACATAAAACCCAGGTAAAGCCCAAATAAAACACAGTCAAAAGCATAAGCAGCGTTAAAAAAACAGCGAATCACACAGGGTTAATCGTTTATTTGAATATCGGGCGCACTCGGTGCCGATAAGCCCGTGCGCCAGCAGGCGGCACCTACCAGTAATGCCATGGCCATATACGCTTTAGCTTCTGGTGATGCTGGCTGCGCTGATACAACGGGCTTTCCGTTATCGCTACCTTCACGTATCGCCATATTGAGCGGAAGCTGCCCCAATATTTGTGTGTGGTAATCGCGCGCTAAACGCTCGCCGCCTTTATCGCCAAAAATGGCTTCTTCGTGGCCGCATTGACTGCATACATGGGTCGCCATATTTTCGACCACGCCCAACACGGGGATATTCACTTTACTGAACATCTCAATGCCTTTTACAGCATCTAACAACGCAATATCTTGCGGCGTGGTCACCACAACCGCGCCCGATACGGGTACGGTTTGCGATAACGTTAGTTGGATATCCCCCGTGCCCGGCGGCATATCAATAATTAAGTAATCTAGCTCGCCCCAATCGGCATTATTAATCAGCTGCTGTAATGCGCCGCTTACCATAGGGCCGCGCCATACCATGGGTGTTTGTTTGGTCACAAGATTGCCCATTGAAATAACCGATATACCATGCGCTTGTATTGGGGCTATTTTATTTTCCTGTGCAACATCAGGGCGCTTACCCGCCACACCCAGCATATGGTGCTGGCTGGGGCCGTAAATATCGGCATCTAACAAACCTACTTTTGCACCCTGCTTGTTAAGCGCAATAGCCAAATTAACCGATGTGGTTGATTTACCCACCCCACCTTTGCCCGATGCAACGGCAATAATATTTTTGACTTTTCCCACCGTATTTTGGCTATTTTTAGCCGTTACCGCGCTAATATTTTGTGTAACTCTAATGGGTGGCGGTGTAATGCCTTCAAGCGCTAAGGCATTGTACACATAGGTTTTTAATGCCTCGTGCTCGGCTTGGCAAGCAAAGGCCATATTGATATTAATACAGGTTTCGCCAGCATCGTTTATATCAAACCGGCACACCTCGGCGGCCGTAATTTGAGGCGCAAACGGCAAGCCTAGGTTGTGTAACACATTTAAAATATGTGCATCGGTATCGCTTGGCCTGGGTGTTGGTGGAGGTGTTGTCGACATGGGTGTCCCCTTTATACTGCTTTTATAAGCGTGAGCGCCTTTTTACGTTTGCATGAAACATTCAGTATGAAACATTCGGTATAAAACATTGAACATGAAACGTTAGGCATAAAACATTCGGCGCGAATAGTAATACTTAGCACGCATCAAAACAAACTTACCCCTTCTATCGTGCTAACTTGCTACTTTTAAACCCCCTAAAGCCACATTTTTTTGCGTATTTAAGCGCTAAAACAGGCGAAATAATCATAAAAAAATGGTATATTATGTGCCCAAATTTTAGGTACCTACGCCACTTTAAATAAGCGTAGCGCCATTGTTACTTACTATTACTTAACAGAAGCAGACTCTTATGCCAGCTATGCCAGCCAAGCGTGAAATCCTTGTAACCAGCGCTCTTCCATACGCTAACGGCTCTATTCACTTAGGCCACATGGTAGAAACCATCCAAACCGATATTTGGGTGCGCTTTCAAAAATTACGCGGCCACACCTGCACCTATGTCTGTGCCGATGACGCGCATGGCACGGCAATTATGCTTAAAGCACAAGAAAACGGCATCAGTGCTGAAGAACAAATCGCCAACATAAAAGCCGAGCACCTTGCTGACTTTACCGATTTTGACATAGCATTCGATAACTACCACAGCACTCATACAGAAGAAAACAAAGCGCTATCGGCGCTTATTTATAACCGCGTAAAAGCCAATGGGCACATTGCTAAGCGTACAATTACGCAAGCCTTTGACCCCGAAAAAGAGCTGTTTTTAGCCGACCGTTACGTGAAAGGCACGTGCCCAAAATGTGGCGCGCAAGACCAGTACGGCGACAATTGCGAAAGCTGCAGCGCCACCTACTCGCCTATGGATTTAAAAGACGCACGTTCTGTTTTATCGGGCGCAGCACCCGTTGCTAAAGAGTCTGATCATTACTTTTTTACCCTACCCGAATTTGAAGGCTACCTAAAAGAGTGGACGCGTGCAGGGCACTTACAAGATGAAGTCGCCAACAAATTAGCCGAGTGGCTAGACAGCGGCTTGCAAGAGTGGGATATCTCACGCGATGCCCCCTATTTTGGTTTTGAAATACCCGACGCGCCGGGTAAATATTTTTATGTTTGGTTAGACGCCCCCATTGGTTATATGGCGAGCCATAAAAACTTATGCGAGCGCACAGGCCAAGATTTTGACCATTATTGGAAAGCCGACTCAACGACCGAGCTATATCATTTTATTGGTAAAGATATTGTCAATTTTCACGCCTTGTTTTGGCCAGCATTGTTAACCGACGCTAATTTTCGTACGCCCACTAAAGTCTGTGTGCATGGCTTCTTAACGGTGAACGGCAAAAAAATGTCGAAGTCACGTGGTACGTTTATTAACGCGCGCACGTATTTAAATCATCTAAACCCCGAATATTTACGTTATTACTATGCCGCTAAATTAACCGCTAGCGTGGATGATCTCGACCTTAACCTCGACGATTTTGTACAACGTGTTAACTCTGATTTAGTGGGCAAAGTCGTTAATATTGCTAGCCGTACCGCCAAATTTGTACAAAAAGCAGGGGGCACGTTATCGACCACCATTATCGATCAAGCCCTGTGGGATAAAACCGTTGCCGCAGGCGAAGTGATTACCGCACACTATGAAAACCGCGAATACAGCAAAGCCATGCGCGAAATTATGGCCGTGGCCGATGCCGCCAACGAATTTATCGCCGAGCAAGCGCCGTGGTCGTTGGCAAAAATTGAAGGGAACGAACAGCAGGTACTTGATGTCTGCACGCTGGGTATTAATTGCTTTTACGCTATTATGACGTACCTAAAGCCCGTACTGCCTAAAACAGCGCAGGCGGCTGAAGCTTTTTTAAACACCACGCTAACGTTAGAAAACGAATTGGCTTTTTTAGGCGCGCACAGCATTAACAAATTTAAACCTCTCATGGTGCGTATCGATACAAAAGCTATTGATGCCATGGTGGCACAAACGCAAGAAGAAGCCGAAAAACTTGCGAAAGCTGCCCCGGCCAATTCAGCCAAAACGGAATCTGCGAGTGATCTAGAGCCCATCGCCCCCGAAATCACCTTTGATGATTTTGCCAAAATTGATTTACGCATTGCTCTTATAGAAAACGCCGAGCATGTCGACGGCGCAAAAAAGCTATTACGCCTTACGCTTAATATTGGCAATGAGACAAAACAGGTTTTTGCAGGTATAAAAAGTGCGTATCAACCCGAAGATTTAATCGGCAAGCATACCGTTATGGTGGCTAACCTTGCACCACGCAAAATGAAGTTTGGCATGAGTGAAGGCATGGTATTAGCCGCAGGCCCAGGCGGAAAAGAGCTGTATATTTTAGAACCCCATGCAGGTGCCACACCGGGCATGCGTGTGATGTAACAAGTACGTATCATTAGGCAACGTTAAAGGCCCGCTCACAGGGCCAACGGTTAACATATGAGCCAACATTAGAGCCAATATAAGAACCAATATAAGAGAATTACTTTAATGACAGAATTTTTTATCATTATGCTCAGCACCGTACTGGTGAATAACTTTGTACTGGTACAGTTTTTGGGCCTATGCCCCTTTATGGGCGTATCGAATAAACT
>CAKZUG010000026.1 GCA_937920545.1 uncultured Saccharophagus sp. | reverse complement strand
GGTGTAGGTGTAGGTGTAGGTGTAGGTGTAGGTGTAGGTGTAGGTGTAGGTGTAGGTGTAGGTGTAGATTGGACTCTAACCCTGGGCTTGATGCTAACATCAGAATGAACGTCCCGCGCCTGCTTGCTCTCTGCCCCCTCTTTTATACTAGATTCACGTTGAGTTTCGGAGTCAACAATAGGGCCGTTTGCATCAGGTAGAGATTCTGTTACATCCGCTTGGTGTGTTGTCGCATTACTGACATGCGAAACGGTATCCTCGTCATCATTAATCGATACGATGCTGTCATTCAGCACGTCATGATGCTTAACTAAACGCATCGGCAGTGACAACATATGTGTAAAATCGTTTTCTGATGGTGGCGTCGCAATTTTTGATAAGCCAAAATCATCAACATGAAGCCATATAGCCCGGCGAACATCCAAAGCATAAGACTCACATGCCTTATCAAGAGACTTTAGCTCGTTGACAATAACCTGATCAATAATAGAGCCGTTAAAATCGACACCCTCAGAGCCGCTATAACCGTCATAATAAGCAATGATAGATTCGAAAATATGGTCAGTGACGGCATCTATACCTCCCTCTTGATGCGTCACGGCAGGTGCGCACAAAGAAGTATCGGGATTGTTATTATGCGCTTTATCTACCTGCTTAATAACACGTATAAAGATGCGCTTTTTACACTTATTATCTTGCAATAAAATAAGGTGACGCTCTCTTGGTCTGTAATAACACGCTACAAAGAAATTATTGGCGCGCACACTGGTCTGGCTCGACACTTTTTTTTTAGGGTGATCATCATTGTCAACAGCAGATGACAACCGTTCTGATAAGGCCGCTTTGTCTGTGCTCGCCGACAAATCAGTGCTTTCTAAATCAGTGCTTTCTAAGTCAGTGCTTTCTAAGTCAGTGCTTTCCAAGTCAGTACCTTTTAAACCAGCATCCTGTGATGCAGAATACGTATTAAGCAATTCAAGTAATTGACTTTCGTTATGATTAACAGGGTTGACCTGTGAAAAAGCAGAGAAAACAGTTTGTCCTCTTGTGATCTCATCAACAACCTCATTAACAGGCAAAGTATAAAGTTTTTCGACATTAGTGATCAGCGAGGGCTGAAGACGCTGCTGCATGAGTAATGTATTTAATATCAAGGTGAGTGAATAAAAATTATGATAGCTATCGAAAATAGATAACAAAAGAATAGTTTTAACAGTAAAAGCTATAATATGTATTTTTTCGCTATCGGATACAGCATGAATGATATCGTGATGATATTCATCTAAAGCCATCTCAACAGATTGATACACCTCAGATTGGCTTACCTCATGGCGAACCAATACAACCACTGCAAATCCGCCTTCAATCGCTTGAATATGCTCTGAGAGGCTAGCGCTATATGGCTCGAAACCTGAACTATGTAGATCGTTATTATGATTATTTTTTGTTATTGAGCTATCAGAGTGTATATTTTTAAGAGGCGATTCGTGCTGATCACAGATATACAATTCTAGATGCGGTATATCTGTAATCTCTTCGGCTAAGAACTGTATATTATCTCGCGTGCTGGCCTGACAACGAACAGGCACACCGTCACATGGCTGCACTAACACGTACTGCATAAAAGGCAAGATAACCTCTTTTTTATCTGCATTTTGGCTATACGACTCTGAGTACGGCTGGCTCTCTTTTTTGCTTTCGTTGCTTTCGTTGCTTTCGTTAAAATTAGTAAAAACACAGCCGTATAAGGTCAGTAAGCGGCTAAGCGTTAATGGTTTTGAATATCCCTTTACCATGTTGTTGAAGGCGTTTAACCCTTCACCCATATACGTGGGCGAGAGTGAATGACCTAAATACTGGTTTGAACAATAATCATTAGGTAATTTTTTTAAAAAATGCCCCATAACAAAAAGCCATGCAGCATTAGAAGGGAAATCATGAAAGTAAACACTTTGTTTGAATGTATCGGATAAGACACTTAAGTTTTGTATTTCAGATAAAATAAGCTTACCCGTATCATTTAAAGCATTTTGAAAAGACGGGCCTGTTTCAAAATGTTGCACAATATAATCAAATACTGAAAAAACATCATCGCGATCATCGCTGTAACAATCCAGAATAATATCGCCATTCACCATAACACCTGGCATAGTTAAATTAAACCCAACCTCGGCGTCTAAAAGAAATGTAAGGTATGAGTTGATCTTATTATTTTCAGAGAAACAATATTGGCTAAAATATTTATTTGCATTGGCAACCATATTTATAGTTATGTATGCGTCAACACTAGAATAAATAGATGTGCCATCAAATAAAGCGCGAATGAAATTAATTTTTTCTGATAATGATAGCTCTGGCGCCTCTTCAATATGATTTTTCTTGGGTGCCTCTGCTTGAATAGAGCGATCAAAATAATTATCGTTCCCTGTATTAGCCATAGTATTATCACTTATATTGATGTGTGTATTATTCAATTTATAACCCCTACCATTATCTATTCTGTCTATATAGTAAGTAAGAAATAGCTATAACAAGTTCATAAATACAGCAAACATACTCATCAAATATTGAAGATAGAATACTTATAATCTCTGTACTAGCCCACCAAATGATGAAAAACATCGCAGGTGTGCGTGAGGGAAAATCCGTTCTTTTTGTAAAATGAATATGCAGCAGGGTTCATGCGTAAACACTCAAGTTTAATAAGTTTGCGTCGGTTTTGTGCACGTAAAAACCGAATAATTCGAAGACCATAGCCTTTCGATTGATAGCTTGGGTGTATGATAAACATGCTCACAAAGATATCGTGTGTATGAATAGAGTACTGCACATAGCCAATAACACGTTCGTTATGTGTAATCACCCATGTTTCTAATTTGGATAAATCGTGCTTGAATTTATGACGCTGAAATAACTCATCCCATCCCCATATCGCGTCAACGTAGGGCTGCATTGCCTCTTTAAATAAAAGCCATAATGCCATACTGTGCGATTCGGATGCGGCTTCTATATGTAATTCGGTATCGCTTCTTTTTATTTGTGCTTGCATATTGATACTCCACAATCAAAACGTATATCCATTTATTCCCTCGTCACTAAAAGGGATAGAACGTATCGGTTTGTGCCCCCATAACTATTTCTCCCTCTCTAAACAAAAGATAAAGAGGGAGAAATGGTCAATCAAAAATATAAAGAGAACACAAAGAGGAAATAAGAAAACAGAGAGTCACCCTTAATGATAAGCGCCATTAATTGATGACATGACATCATTTACACTTGAACCGGGGGGAGCACCATTAAAAGCTTGCTCAATATTGGCGTGGTTCTGCGTTTTAATTTGCTCTGCTTGCGCAGGAGAGTGCACACCCTTCTTAGCATCTAAGCCAGATTCTCTTGCTGAAGAATGAAGATGTTGAGCAATGCCATGTGCCTCATCATCACTAAAACCGTATTCTTGCATCAACATGCCCACCAATGATCCACGGTCTTCAACGTCATGCGAACTCCCTTTAGCGCCATCAGAAACACCATCCCAACCGCCCCACTTCTCGCCGATCTCTAAAGAGCCAGAATCCATACTCATGCCTTTATTTCCTGAGCTTGAGCCACCACCACCAACGGCACCCGCTCCACCCGCTCCACCCGCTCCAGCGGCGCCCTTGCCAGAAGAGGCTGCGCTATTACTCATAGGTTGCTCTGCGGGATCGGTATCGCCTGATAAGCCTAGGCTTTCAAGTAACGTCATCAATTGCTGTATTATGGACTGAATAGCTGCCATCAACATTTGAGTCGGGCTTGACGTACCCTCACTAGAGGCCAACGAGTTGATAGAAGGATCGACTCCCTGATCAAGCCTGGTTGACTTGTCAAACATCAAAGAGCTAGCCGCTGATATTGGGCCTGAGCCATCAGCGCCCGGAGCAAAATCAATAGACTTAGGATGACCGTTAGAAGAATCTGGTGCGCCTGGTCCTATGTTGACATCGCCGCCATCTACGAAAGAATCGTGAGTAGCGAGATCCATGTCGGGCATACCGATATTAGGTTCCATTTTAGACGTTTGTACTGAATTAATCATATTACCACCCTATTATTAATATTAAGTTATTGATCAAAAAAAATGTAATAAAACACGGCTTTCTCTTACTATTGGTGTAAACTAATGAAGTAAAGTTTCTTCTTTTTTATGTTTTTTAACTAATTTTATTTTCTCAAATGCTAGCAAAGACTTCCTATAATTTTTTTTATAAAACTGGGAGTCTGCCTGTAATTTATTTTTATTTTTAATACACTGTAATATTGTTTTTTCAGCATTACTGATACTGTTTTCGATATTAACAATAGATACTCTCCATGCATCCATCGTAGCAATATTGGTATTTCCAGATTTTATATCACGCCTGTAATTTCTTATTGTATTATTCAAGTGTACTTTGTAGTTTCTTATCTCACATTCTGTACTTTTTATTTTTTTGTTCTCAACCTCAATCCTATCAGTTGATTTTTTATAATCAGATAAAGCCTTATTAATCCTGTTTTTTCTTATCTGTACTAATATCACATACTGCTTATTATTCATTATTCTATACCCCTTGCAATTGACTAATAGCATCCTTCATTGAAACTTCTTCGTTGCAACCCTGTTGAAAAAAACGCATAATATCTGGGAATTTTCGTACCGCCTCATCAATCTTTTCATCATTCCCTTCTTGATATTCACCCAGCTTAATAAGTAGCTCCATTTCTTCATAAGTCGATAAATATTGTCTTATTTTCGCGGCTAATGCTTGATGCTCTTTTGGAACAACATTACCCATTGTCCGGCTTAAACTTTTCTGTACATCAATAGCGGGGTAATGCGCAGATTGCGCTAATTCTCGCGACATGACGATATGCCCATCAAGTAATGATTTTGCCTCATCAGCTATAGGGTCAGCCATTGAGTCACCTTCAAGTAGCAAGGTATAAATAGCGGTGATCGATCCTTTTGTGGTTTTACCCGCTCGCTCAATTAAACGTGGTAGCATGGTGTATACCGAAGGGGGAAACCCCCCTTTAGCGGGCGGCTCTTTTGCTGCAAGGCCGATTTCTCTCTGCGCACGCGCAAATCGTGTTAACGAATCAACAAGCAGTAGTACATCTAACCCCTGATCCCTAAAACCCTCGGCAATCGCAGTTGCTGTAAACGCCGCCCTCGATCTCTCCATTGAGCTTCTATCCGATGTCGCGCACACCACAACGGTTTTCTTCTTCAGCTCTTCATCTAGCTCATGGTCTAAAAACTCTTTGAGTTCACGTCCACGCTCACCAATTAAAGCAATCACAATAATATGAGCGGAACATCCCCGAGCAAGTGAGGCAAGTAACGTTGTTTTTCCGCAACCCGCTCCGGCAAAAAGTCCAATACGCTGCCCTTTACCAATTGTTAACATAGAATCGATAACTTTAATCTGAGAAATAAGTGGCTCATCAATACGCGGCTTTTGTGTTGCAGGAACCGGGTCAGAAACCACATCTTTTATCATTCTATTTTGGCTTGTATCTTTACAAAAAATACCCTCGCCACCATCAAGTAAACGCCCCACACCGTCAAAAACATGCCCTAAAAGCTGTGGGCTGATGCGAACACGATGCCGACAACCCAACCCTTTCACCGTCATGCCCATACTCAAACCCACAGGCGTACTTAAAGTAGAAAGTAATGTGCTTTTTTCACAAAAACCGATAACCTCAGCTAATAGTGGCTCCGAATCTGTGTCTTCATCAATATATATTTCACACAATTCACCCAATCTAGCTTTGGGCATACCGGCCTCAACCAATGTCCCTGAAACCTTCTTAACTCGACCATAAATAGAGCTTAACTCTAAGTTAGCTAGCGATAATATCGTGTGCTTTTCAAAATGGGTAATACGGTTAATAACGATTAATTGAGACATGTTTATCACCACGGCATAAGGAGATCGGTGTCCCCTTTAAATTTAATTGCATGTTTATCAATGGTTGCTAATTGATATCCCTTGTATGAATCTCCAGGTTTTAATCGCATACCATTATCCAACTCAATATAGGCATAACGTCCAGTAACAACTTTTACGACTTTAAACGGCAGCGTTGTTAGCTCTTGCGACACATTATTAATGACATTAATTTTTTCACCGTACACCTGCTTAAATCGTACAATCATGCGCTCTAAGACAGCTATTTTAGCGGCGCTCAACGAACCGTTAATAATAATATCGGTATTGCTTAGGCTGGGGGATAGATCACCTAACGCTCTATCGTTAAGCATTTTTTTAAATTGAGTGAGTACGGTGTTTTGTGTAAATGATGACGGTTGATTCGGTGATGCACCTTGATTGGCGGCCATTGAGTAGCTATCGTAGCCATTAAGAGGGTCAACCTGATCATGACCTGGGTCACCAGAATGGTTAGCGGCGCGGCTTAGCGCAATCGCACCAATGAGTGCACCTAAACCGACTAACGCAACTTTATTACCAAATAAATTGGCTACTTTCTGTTTATTAGCCGCCTTAGGCTTAGAGACAATGTCCGACTCAGTAGGCCATTTCTTTTTCTGGTCCATAATCACTAGCCAAACACCGCCCACAGAAAAGAAAGTGTTTGTCTTAATAACAAAGCCTTTGAGCATACGTTTATTTGATGACAACCAAACATCTTTATGATGAATATTGACTTGCCAGCAGATGTTTAATTTTGCGTCGTGTGTGAGAGTTAAGTGTAAATCGGAAATACCAGGGTCGGCTAACATCAAATCACATTCGAAACTAGCGCCAATTTGCATATCTTTAGCATCAATAGGCAATGACGCGCCGCGATGTAAACCTGTTAACACTCTTAACTCATTCATTTTTATTGCCTTAGTTGTCTGTGTTAAACGCTATCAAATTCAAAAAACATAAATATATTATTGTGGATATTCAAGAGTATTTTTTTACCTACAGGTAAACAAAAATATAAAATAAACGGGATATAGCACAATTAAAATTAACACCCAGCATCGTTTTATTCATGTCATCACTGATATTGATAAAGCCATACTTAAACACGCTGTAATTACCGTGTTAAACATTATCAATGTGTTTTTCTGGGCGTTAATTTAATCTTGTTTATAATTAAATATGTCTAGTTATAATATTTATTTTATTCTATTAAATAGATAGCACTTCACTCGTATTAATATCTAATGATCTAGGTAGTTCAGCAGATGATAGAACAGGTATATAACCATAATCTCTTCGTAAAAAGTGGCGCACAGCTAAACGCAAATCATGCGGAACAATAAGAGGAATAGTTTTTCTGCTATCAATAGTGACATGCTTATTCGTTTTAGATATTGCCTTTTTTACTTGGTGAAGATTATCAAGTGGAAGTTCGATATATATCTCGTTACCGTGTTTTTTGAGATGCTTGCGCATTAATGATTCAAGATCTGGGTCGAGTAAAAATATATTTAACGCGTAATCGGTTGCATACTCTGTACACATTTGCTCACTTAAACCAAGGCGCACATGCTGAACAATATCATCAATACTTCTACCTTGAGTTGCAGCCTCTATAATGAGCTCGGCAATACGCCTTAGTGATCTAATTGAGATTTCATCGCGTGTTATACGCTTAAAAATATCAGATATTTGAGGCAGAGGTACAATTTGTTGAAGTTCTTGTGCCAATTTTGTCGACTCTAAATCAAGCCATTGAATAATGACACTAACCTCTTCAATACCAAAAAATTGATGGGCTTCCTCTAAGAACATACGCTTAGCATGTACAACTAAATACTGCTTAGCGTCCATCGTTAATGTACCAATAAGTGACGCGTCACACTCGACCGAATTAACCCAAATGAATTTTCCTTTTTCTTGAACAATACCCTTATCGATATTTTCACTTGATAACAAGGCTTTCTCTTGGTTTTCATCTAGATCTTTTTTAGCAATAATTTTGTCAAAAATATCATTACAGCCGCTAAGTTTACTAACACCGTGGACCATTACTTCAAAACAACCTGGTTCTATATATGACATTTCATGTAATTCAATACCCGCAATAGTGTAACCCTTGCGCTGAACAACATTATTTCTGGCCGTTCGAATACTTTTAAGTACCTGTGAAAAACTTTGCATATTTGTGCCAGGAGCAACACATAGCATTAACTTGTCATATGGCTCTATTGATTTATCATCGGCTTCATTATTACTGACTCGGGTCTCATGCTCATCAACGGTATTTTCTTGCTCGTTAACATGCTGCTCAACAATTTTGTTACGCGCCATGATCCGATATCCGCCAATGGCAGCAAAAACAAGTGCAAAAAAGATAAAAGTAAAAAAAGGCATCCCTGGAATTAATGAAAAGCCAACTAACACAATAGAGGCGATAACCCATGCTTTTGGCTCGCTAGATAGCTCGGAAGCCATTTGTGCGCCAACATTTTCATCTTCCTTATTAGAGTTACTCACGCGAGTAATAATTAAAGCGGCAGTAATAGAAATAAGTAACGCCGGAATTTGTGCAACTAAACCATCACCAATGGTTAACGTGGAATAAAGTTTTATTGCTTCACCCGCAGGTAAACCTAGCTGTGCAACACCAATTGAAAAGCCACCTAAAATATTCACCATGACAATAATAATGCCGGCAATAGCATCGCCTTTAACAAATTTCATTGCGCCATCCATCGCGCCAAATAGCTGACTTTCTTTTGATATATCGGCACGCTTTTTTTGCGCTTGAACAGCATTAATTAGACCCGCACGTAAATCACCATCAATCGACATTTGCTTGCCCGGCATTGCATCCAGCGTGAATCTTGCGGCCACTTCGGCAACCCGCTCTGCGCCCTTCGTTATTACCATAAAATTAACAATGGTCAAAATCAGAAAAATCACCAGACCAACAACGAGATTACCACCAACCACAAAGTCACCAAATGCTTCTACTATTTGACCAGCGTCTCCTTGTAGCAAAATTAATCGTGTTGTGGTTATTGATAAAGCCATCCGAAACATTGTGGTAATAAGTAACAGCGCTGGAAAAGTAGCAAAGGCTAATGGACCCGGCATATACATCACCAAAACAACCATTAACGCAGACATACTTATATTTAATGCAATAAGGCCATCGACTAAAAACGTGGGTAACGGTAATATCATCATAAAGACAATACCGATAACAACAAAGATAACCAAGACCTCAGGCCTATTAACAATAAGGCCAGTTATTGTTTGTAACATATTATTTTTATTATTCATGACGGCACCGTTAATGCGAAATAGTCATACGCATAGTTTCACGCGCTCTTGAAATTCTTGATCTCACAGTACCAACAGGGATATTCAATATATCGGCTGTACACTGGTAGCTTTTCCCGTTATTAATAACCAAATCGTATGTTTCTTTCATATCTTCAGGGAACTCATTAAACACTTCCTCTACCCGTGCAAAACAAACACTGTGTTGGTAGCTATAAAAAGGGTCGCCATGCTTTGAGTTATGCATACATGAATCGAAGCTATCTTCTTCCACATCATCTATAGATGTTGTTTTTTTAGAAACGTGTTCTTTTGCATAAGATCGAATAATATTAATGGCGATTCCACACAACCATGTTTTTGGCGAGGAATTACCTTTAAAATTTTGATAGCCTTTTAGCGCTTCAAGCACAACGGTTTGCACTATTTCGTTAACCTCTTGTTTATCCCATACTTTTTTTCTAATAAAGTGGGTGAGGTAGTCGTAGTTTTCAACAATAATTTTATCCATATCTGCTCGCGTTAAAGCAACATCATTATTATTATTATTTATATTATTAATGAAGCTATTATTTGAGCCTATTGACATTACAGTGTTTGGGATTACGTTCAGCATCTTACCCATAATACAATCTACCTTTTTATTAATTATTTGAAGTGATTTGCTTTGTTATTATTTAAAACGCTCCCCTGCTAAAAAAGCATACGTAAATAGTTTTTTATATATAAAAACGAATAACTGCTTCACACTATTGCCCTCAAAACTTGCTCTAGTCGATAAAAAGTTCGAATAATAATTAATAAGTAATAAATATATTTTTTAAAAATAAAAAAAGTAATAAAAAAAACAGGTTATGCCTATAAAATAAAAATAACGCCCAGCCTACTGAAAAGGCTTATATGAAAAAGAACGCTTAGGCTGGGCCGTAAAGAGGCAATAGAGAGGCAATAGAGAGGCCATAAACAAGGAATAGAGAGTTAAGACGCTGTGAGCGAATAAATGGAGAGTGAAAAATAGAGCAAAAAAAGGGAAAGTTAAGGAATAAAAGCCACTCTTTAACCTTATAAAAAGTATTTATGACCAACAAACCTGCTTAAAGGGGATCGACAATCACGCTGTGCCGCGCTGATACACATAAAAGACGCACCACAACTACAAAGGCCACCTTGCTTTATACGCCCTACTTACCCTGCTAACATAATGTTAAACTCACAAAAAATAATGAGATCCATCAGATGCACCTTACCCCCTTAACCGCTATAGCGATTACCTAACATAGCGATAGCATTGACAAACAAGACGACTGGTCATATAGTTAATACATGAATAAATCAGAATTGAAAAAAGAACATCTCTTAAACGCTGGCCTTGATGTGATGAAGTCACATGGCTATAACGGTACAAGCGTGAAAGATATTGTTGACGCTGCGGGTGTGCCTAAAGGCTCTTTCTACAATTACTTTACAAGCAAAGAGACTTTTGCCATTGAAGCACTTGAGTCGGTAGCCTGCGAGACATACCGAGCCGCTCACAAACAGCTTGTTGAACAACAAGGGCCTGCGCTTGATAAATTACGTGATTACTTTCTTGCTTGCATCACGCAACTAGAAGAATCGCACTTTAAAGCAGGCTGTTTTTTGGGCAACATGTGCCAAGAAATGGCAGAGACAAATGAAACTATTCGTGACAAAGTTCGTCATATACTACAACGTAAAAGTGATCTTATTGCACAGGTTCTATTGCAAGGCAAAGAGGCGAATGATATTGCCCAGCATATTGACGAAACCAAAACGGCACAGCTATTACTGAATGCGTGGGAAGGCAGCCTTATTCGAATGAAGGCGACACAAAGCCGATGCCCGCTTGACGCCTTTTTAGTAATACTGGATTTACTAAAAAAACACTAGGGAACCTCTGATTAATCCGTGTGTTTTAGCTTGCCTGCGCAGCCAAGCTAAAACCAGTTTAACGCCGTTAGACCTAACACGCTCGACCCAACCCGTTAGAGCTAAAAAGCATAGAGTCGACCTCGCTCACTTAAAGACAGCAAGCCCAATACACGCAAAACCAGTTTTCTGGTTTTATTTTTACCCACAAACAAGACGACTGGTCATATTTTTTCACATTAAAACAAGACGACTGGTCATATATAAGGCATGAACATGTTTACCGCTAAGACGCTCAACATCACCCACATAGCATTCACCACCGTACGTTTAGTCTCTGCGTTTTTGGCAGCCGTACTTTTGGCAACAGCATCAAGCGCAAATACGAGCGCGGTATCCATCCAGCCTGAACAAACCGTAAACACTGTATCTGGCATACCGTCACAAAAATCATTAACGGGCTGGTCATTTTCATTTGATAATGATTTTTTAGTCCCGGGCAAGCGCGATCAAGATTACACCTACGGATTAAATTTACGGTTAATGGGTAAAAAAACAGAGTCACATTGGAGTTCGGTGCATACGCCACTCAACGCACTAGATTCATTATTCAACCTAAACAGCCCCAAATACCAACATACTTTATCAAGTATTGAATTTGGCTTATTTGGTTTTACGCCTGAAACACTCAGCGACGCTGAAGTCATAGACGGAGACCGCCCTTACGCCAGCTTGCTGTACGCCACCAGCAACAAAGAACGGCTTAATATAACAACGGGCCGTGTTATAAATAGCTCACTAACCGTGGGCGTCATAGGCGCGGGGTTGGTTGAACAATTACAAAAAAAATTACATAACATCATAGACAGTGAGGAACCACTCGGCTGGGGAAATCAAATATCTGACGGTGGTGAAATTACTGCAAAATACTCGTTATCTCAGCAACAATTATTATCTAACCCGTTAAGTAACATTGAGATTAAACAAACCACACAGGGCACCATAGGTTACATTACCGAGTTAAACTACAGCGTCAGTTTACGGGCAGGTCAGTTAGCTTCCCCGTGGCAATCATTTAACCCCGAGTTAACCAGTTATGGTGAAGGTGCATCGCCATCAAAAAATATTCGTTACGTTGCCGAGCATTATTTTTGGGCCGGGTTAAGTATTAAGGCGCGTGCGTACAACGCCTTTTTACAAGGCCAGTTTCGACGTAGCGCTCTCACTTACGATAGAAATGAATTAAACACAGGCATATTAGAAGGCTGGATAGGCTACACCGTTGCACTGAAAAACGGTTTTTCATTTAACTACTCTTTGAGGGGGCACACATCAGAACTCAAAAATGGTGTTGGTAACCGTAGCGTGATTTGGGGCGGCTTAAGAATGACAAAACATATTTAAAAGGCGATAGATTTAAGCGTTTTTAGTTAAAAATAAATCGTTATTAGCAAGGCACAAAGAAAGCATACCTCTGGGTATGAGGTCGTCGGAGGCAGAATGTCGACGTAGAGCATAAGGGACATATTTACAGCGTGCCCCATACGCAGGGGGTATGCTTTTCAGCTGTCCCAGCAGTAAAAGTAATAGCTAACAATACACCTTAAAGTGTATTGTTAACTAAGCGAGCGCTTTATAACAATTATAGTAATAGAGCGCCCCTTACAATTTGCTAGACAGTAAAGCATGACTAACAAAGATGCGTTACGTATTGGCTGCTACTCATTATTACCTATAACATTACCGGTAATCGTAATAGAAACGGTAGAAAGGGGGCTACCCAAATCAATCAATAATGATGCAGTAAAACGCCCAAGTGTGGTTGGAGTGTATACCCAAAACAAGTCAATAGCACCGACACTCGATTCAGCAAACTGTATGTCAAAATCAGGGTTGTCTATACCCGTCTTCACCGTTAAAGGTAAAAGCGTATCACTTAAGTTCGGCAGTTCTACAAAAGCAGAAAATTCTGTTAATTGATTAACAGTAACATCACCAATATCAATACTATTACCCTTAACCGAATTAAACCCTTGGCTACTAAACACATCAATAAAGATATTAGGGATTAATGGCGTAATATTTAACGCTACAGGTACCTGATATAAAACGTGATTATCTTCGATACGTACAATATCGACCACCGCAGAAAAAACCTCTCCAACAGGCAGTGATGTTGTATCTAAGCTAAACCTAAGCGGTCTTGATCGATCAGTAGCAAGCTCTACGCTGTCCTGTGAAAATACAAATCTAGGATCCGTCGACCGCAATATCACATTTGTTCTAACATCGACGGTGCTTTGCACATTCACCGCTAAGGCCGCAAGTGTATTTTGGCTGACCTCCCCCGGCAACAGTGTACTGTCAACATGTATAATAGGCTGTACTGTCGCCACCTCAGGTAGTAACGAAGCCGCTCGCTCAATAGCAATGCTGGCTTGCGATGTATTTTGCGGGAAAAGCCACAGCTTATTTAAGGCTGTATTATTATTTTTTACTTTGGCAATACGACCTTTCGTGCCGCTATAGGAAGGGAAATCTGTTTGATCAAAAACCAGTGCTGACTGCGCCTCAAAATCAAAAGGCTCTCTTGAATGCTTACGGCTACTCACTGTTGTATTGAGTGTCATCTCCCCTTCAGGCTTATGATCTAGCGGGATGCCCACTAGCATATAACGGCTATGTGTTGGCATCTCCACCGTAATATGATCGGCCCTTCGGTTAAATAACGCCCCTGTTATTATCGTTTGCGTGTTGAAAACCCGTAAGCTATTAAAAAAGCGCTGATTATCTAAATCAAAACTTTGAGAGAAAGCACCTCTCAATGAGGTATACGTATGCAATATGCCTACATCGCCAATAGTAATAAACTCACTGGCACTGCCTGTTTGAGATGTAAAATCAGCACGAATAGTTATCGGGCGTCTGCCGTCACCAAAAGGCAATATGCTAGGAGAATCAAACGCAACAAGTAGCTCCAAAATATATTGATCGTCTTGCTGATTAATCGCAACACCCAGCTGGGGGACGGTTTTTTGTATATCGGTTGCTTCATCTAACACTGTCACTTGCGCATACTCTGCGGCCAAATAACGCTTAGCCACACCATCCACTTCTGAACGGTTCGATACCACACTGCCGCTATTAAAGTCCTTCAGTTGTATATTCGATGACGCCCGCACCATACCAAAATACCCCGAAGACAACGTCTCATTACCTTCTGTAATGACAACCCAACCATCCACATTTGACAGCGCTGTCACTGATTCACTCAGTATTTTGGGGTTCACACGCATGCGAAAAGTAATGGTTTTTTGCGAGTGTGCAGGTATGGTAAAACGAGGCGTCACATCATAACGCAAGCCTTTATAGGTCGTGTTTGGCTCGACAACGGCGTGATACTCTTTGGCATGGTCGCTGGTATTGGTTACCGTTATTTCTTGAGTAAACACATCATTACGCTCAACTTCAAGCACACCAAAACTGAGGGTTGATGGCGTTGCAATACTCGTTAACGCAAGTGCATCTTGAGCCTGTATCACCCCCACGCCTTGAATATGTAACGGCGAATAATCTGCAGATGCATCAAATGAGCGGTGCACACGACGAGTGGAATTTGCCATTAAACTTTTAATTTGCTCAATCGAAAAATGAGGGTATTTTTGACGTAATACAGCGGCAAGACCTGCAACAATCGGGCTAGAAAACGATGTGCCCGAAATAGAAGCAATCCCTAATACCGGTAAGTTAGCACCAGGGGCCATTAAGTCGGGTTTAAATGCGGCTGTGATGGGGTGCGGCCCAGCAGATGTAGTGACAAAAGGTGAAAAAGAAAATTGCCCAGAATCATTTTGTTCAAATCGAGTATTACCAACACCAATAACGCTAGGCCAAGCAGCAGGTACAGAAATATTAAACTGATTCTGGCCTTCATTAGCTGCAGCTGCGACCACAATAACGCCCAGCATTGCCGCACGCTCCACCGCTATTTCCTCTACAGAACGCCCTAAAACAGCGCCAAAGACAATGCCTAAACTGATATTAATAACATCGGCGTGGTCATCAATACTGCCATCCTGATTTGGGTCTAGTGCAAAATCAATAGCATCAGCAGTGAGCGTTAACCCTGAAGACCCAGGCCCCGATACTTTTATCGCTAAAATTTTAGCGTCGGGTGCAACACCTGGCGCAAAATCATTTCCAGCACTGCCTGCTGCAAACGCAGCGACATAAGTACCGTGCAGTATGCCGCTCTCTGACGGGTCTGGATCACTGACTGACGTACCATCGGTAAAGACATTACCCGCTAAATCAATCCCCCCAATCACCTTATCGTTAGGGAAAGTACCTTCCTCAATAACGCTCTCATCATTAACGATGCTCGCCCTATCGGCTGGGTCAACTGTACCGCCCAACCCTTTTAAAAAATAATTCACACCGGAATCAATAATCGCAATCACTTGGCCTTTACCGGTGTAACCCTGCTCATGTAATTTATCAACGCCAATGGCTTTTAAGTAATCGCTATTCAAGACATCACTTGGTGCGGATGTATCTTGATAACGCTTAAATTGAGTCACGCTGCGCACACCTTTAACACCATCTAACGCTTTAATTTTTTGAAGGTCATCAGGCTGTACCAAACATTTCATGCCGTTTAACGTTGTTGTGAATGATTTAATATGACGCGTATCAAAATCAGCGACCAATTCAATCAAACGTTTTTGATGATTTTTTAATAATTGCGTATACGCTTTTTGCTCTTCTGGTGACGGACGTACACCATGCTGTTTATAGTAAGCAGAGACCATTTCAACCAGAGACGGTTGGCTAAACTCGATAAAGACCTGCTGATAACCGCCAGAAGACAGCGGTGAGTCAGCCATGCTTTTTGTGCTGGATAACAACACAATCAACATAATAACTGTAATATATTTCATGGAATAAACACTCGTAGTGGCGTAAGTAATAGCATTGCACCAAATACTAATAAGTAGACGAAAAGGATAAATAAGTGCCGAACAGCTCATCTTATATTCTAAAAAGTAATTAAAAAACTAGGAGCTATACCTTTAAAGGAGTATTTATGAGTCGTCCGAATAATTCATCACAAAAATATCACAAAAGTATCACAAAGCAAACATCTAGCTCAGAGTGTGAACCAGTGCATTAGCGGCCCCAAAAAAGTTGGTTGTATCAGAAAAGTTGGTTGTATCAGAAGAGAGAGTTACACCAGAAGAAAGAGCCCGGCTTTCAAAGCCGCTAATCAACCAAGGAGCCATAACGTCATGGCTCCTTGGTTGATAAAGACAAGCATAATTATTTTTTTATACGCTTTTTTTCACACATGACTCTTTGATAAAAGAAGTCATCAAGGTTTAGTTGTCGCTAATGGCGTTACCCGTAACCGTGAGGGGAATAGCAGAAATAACATCGCCTAAATCGATCCACAACGTTGCCGTAAAGCGCCCTAATGTTGTGGGCGTATACACCCAAAATAGATCAATAGCATTCAGACTCGATTCCGCAAACTGCACGTCTAAACCAGAATCATCTACGCGGGTATTCACCGTTAAAGGTAATAAAGTATCACTTAAATTAGTTAGCCCTATAAAAGCAGAAAACTCTACTGGCTGCCCCACAGTCACGTCACCTATATCAAGACTGTTGTTATCAGAAACACCCGAAACCTCATCGCTGAACCCATCAAAAAAGATACTAGGGACTAACGGCATGATGGTAAACGCTACAGGCACCTGACTTAAAACATGGTTATCGTCAACACGAACAACCTCAACCACAGAAGAAAAAACCTCTCCAACAGGTAACCTCGACGCATCGATAGAAAACGCCAATGTTCGTGATCGGTCTGTTTCAAGCGTTACAATTTCGTCTGAAAAGGTGAGCCTAGAATCCGGCGCTCGCAAGAAAACACGGGCCTGGCTACCCGTAGCACTCTGCACTCTAATGCTTAAAGGGGTCACCGTATTTTGGGTTATATTGGTAGGCAGTGCGGTGGCATCAATATTAACACTAGGCTGCACCGTGACAACATCAGGTAATAAAGATACCTGCCGTTCAATAGCAATACTGGTCTTGGATGTATTTTGAGGGAAGAGCCACATTTGACTTTGCGCTAGGCTGTTATGTTTTACCTTAGCCAAACGCCCTTGCGCGCCACTATAGAGCGGGAAATCCGTTTGAGAAAACGCCATAAATGCTTGCGCTTCAAAAATAAAAGGCTCTAAATAATGCCTACGGCTACTCATTGTAACGTTAAATGTCATATCGCCTTCAGGCTTATGATCAAGAGGTAAACGTATTAGCATGTGACGACTATTTAAAGGCTTATCAAGGCCTATGTGTTCAGCACGCTCACCAAGCTTAAAGTTATTTCGGCCTGACAAGACATGAGATGCAACTAAGTTATTATTAAAGCCATTAAGCTCTAACGCAAACCCACTTGCAAACTGGCTACCTGATACACTATAACTCAGCAATTGTGCTCTATCACCCACGGTAATAAATTCACGTGTGCTGCCTGTTTGCGAGATAAAATCAGCGTTGATAGTTAACGGAGCCGTACCATCAGAAAAAGGTAACAGGCTTGTTGAATCATAAGCAACTAATAGCTCTAGAGTATATTGCCCATCTTGTTCATTTATTGCGACACCCAACTGTGGCACGGCTTTTTGTATATTGGTTGTCTCGTCGAAAACAGTCACCTCCGAGTAATCGACAGCCAAGTAACGCTTAGTCTGCCCTTTTACACCCGAGCGATTAAATACCACACTACCGCCATTAAAATCTTTAAGTTGTATATTAGATGTGGGCTTGACCAAAGCCGAATAACCCGATGACAACCGCTCATCGCCCTCTGTAATCACAACCCAGCCATCAACATGCGATAACGCAGTGACAGACTCGCTGAGTATTTGAGGGTCCACACGCATGCGAAGCGTAATGGCTTTTTGTGAATGGGCAGGCAAAGTAAAGCGAGGCGTGACATCATAACGTAAACCAGTATAAGTGGTATTTGGCTCGACAACAGCACGGTACTCTTTAGCGTAACTACTGGTGTTCATAACGGTAATTTCTTGGCTAAATGTCTCACTACCTTCGAGTTCAAGTACGCCAAAACTGATGGTTGACGGTGCTGCAATACTGGTTAAATTAAGAGCCTCTTGAGCTTGCATAACGCCCACGCCTTGAATATATAACGGCGAGTAAGCAGCCGTTTCCTTAAATGAGGCGCGCACGGGTCGAGTAGAATTCACCATCAAGCTTTTAATTTGCTCAAGGGTAAAATCAGGATGCTTTTGACGTAGCACTGCTGCAAAACCAGCAATAATCGGGCTAGAAAAAGACGTACCCGACACCGTACTAATACCCAATACAGGCAAATCGGATCCGGGTGCGGTAATATCGGGCTTGAATGCGCCCGTGACTGAATGCGGGCCAACAGACGTCGATGCGTCAGGCGAAAAAATAAACTCACCTGAATTTGTCGCCTTAAAACGTGAATTACCCACACCAATAACGCTAGGCCAAGCCGCAGGCAGATCCATATTAAACTCTCTATGACCATCATTACCCGCCGCAGCCACTACCATAACACCTAGCATGGCGGCACGCTCTACCGCTAATTGCTCAGCAGCAAGACCAAAAACCGCACCAAAACCGGTGCCTAAGCTCATATTGATAACATCAACATGATCATCAATACTACCATCTTGGTTCGGGTCTAAGGCGAAATCAATCGCGTCAGCAATCAAGCTTGTACCACTGCCATTGCCACCTGAGACTTTAATAGCAATAATTTTAGCGTCGGGCGCAACACCGGGCGCAAAACTATTACCGGCACTGCCCGCCGCAAAAGCGGCTACATATGTGCCGTGATTATCACGGATATTATGCGGGTCAGGGTCGGTCTTAATAACTAAACGATCATTATCGAAACGCGAAGGGCTTAAATCGATCCCCCCAATGACCTTATCGTTCGGAAAGGTCCCAGGTTCAATCATGGTCTCATCGTTCACAACAGTTGCAGCGTCTTTAGGATCTACGGTGCCACCTAAACCTTTAAAAGAATAATTCACGCCAGTATCAATAATCGCAATAACCTGACCTTTCCCCGTGAAGCCCTGCTCATGAAGTTTATCCACACCAATCGCTTTAAGGTAATTACCGTTTATCGCACTGGTTGGCGCTAACGTCGCTTGATTACCCTTAAATACATTAACTGTACGAATCCCCTTCACCCCATCTAGCGCTTTTATTTTGTGAATATCACGCGCTGGCACTGAACACTTTATACCGTTGAGCGTGGTCGTGAATGATTTAATATGGCGCGTATCAAACTCGGCAACCTGACCAACCACATGCGCCTGATTGCTTTTCAATTGTTGCGTATAAGCTTTTTGCTCTGCAGGCGATGGCCGCTTACCGTATAATTTTTGGTAATCGGTAACCATTTCGACCAAGGATGGCTGAGTAAGCTCAATAAAAACCTGCTGGTAGTCACCAGAAGATAACAGCGAATCTGCAACACTTTTTGAGCTAAAAAACAGTGTAACTAAGATCAATATGACAGTACGTTTCATAAGAATAAATACTCATAATTATTGTAAAGAACACCCGCTACAGGCATTCAGCTATTTTAATACCTTAAGATATAACAAATAGGAATAACAACCAAGCAATCATCACATAGTTTATTGAACACCGCATGCACAAACCAACAATACTAGTCACAATAATGCATCGCCAATCACTCAGCGCCTCTCTAGGGAGCCTCTGATTAACCTCGTAGCGTCTCTGCGTGACCTAAAGCGGTTAATGGCTAGGCGTCTTTGGCCGCTAATGGCCGCAGCTCTTAGCAAAAAATACCCTTAGCCCTTGGCAAAAAATACCCGTAGCCCTTGGCAAAAAATAACAACGCAAGTGACTGCTCTAGGCCGCGCCTTTCAGGGCTTTCAGAAAACCCTCAAGCATTAAGGGCCCTGTCTGTGTTGACTTCGCTCATTGACTTCGCTCAAAGGGCAACCAGCCCGCCTTTCTCAGCCGCCTAAACAGGAAAACGTTCTGAAAGCCAGAGATACCGCGAGGTTAATCAGAGGTTCCCTAGCAACAGGCCATAAATAGACAAGAGCGAGGAAATACAGAGAAAATAGACGGGTAAAGAAACAGGCAAAAAACAAGCACCCGCGATAAAAAATGAAGGCGAGTAATAAACTTGATAACACTGACCGATACTCGTACGATTAGTGCTTACAGGGAAATAAAAAGAGAAAAATAATGATAAACAACGACCATACATTCGACGCCATTGTTGTTGGCTCGGGCATAAGCGGTGGCTGGGCAGCCAAAGAACTGTGCGAAAAAGGCTTAAAAACGCTGGTACTAGAGCGCGGGCGCGATGTGAAACACGGCGACTACCCCACCGCCATGAAAGACCCATGGGATATGCCCAACCAAGGTAAACTCACCCAAGACGAAATTGCCCACTACCCCAAACAAACACGCGCCCCGTTTGTGAGTGGCTACAACAAACATTTTGTTTTAAAAGACACCGAGCACAACTACGAAGAAAAAACCCGTTTCGACTGGACTCAAGGCAACCAAGTAGGCGGCCGCTCTATTTTATGGGGCAGACAATGCTACCGCATGAGTGACCTCGACTTTACCGCCAACAAACAAGATGGCCACGGCGTTGATTGGCCCATCCGCTACGCCGATATTGCGCCGTGGTACGACTATGTCGAGCGCTTTACCGGCATTAGCGGTGAAAAACTGGGGCTATCTTATTTGCCCGACGGGCAATTTCAAAAACCGTGGGAGCTACGCTGTATTGAATCCCACCTCCGCGATGCCATCAAAGACAAACTCAACCGTTACCTCACTATTGGCCGTGTTGCGAACTTAACCGAAGCCATCGAAGGCCGCGGCCCTTGCCAAGCCCGCAACCGCTGCAAGCGTGGTTGCCCGTTTATGGGCTATTTTAGTAGCATTACAGCAACGCTACCTGCCGCTGCCGCCACAGGCAACATGACACTGCTGGCTAATTATTTAGTCGACTCGATTATCTACGACGATAAAACCGAAAAAGCCATCGGCGTAAAAGTGGTTAACCAACTGACACTCGAAACAGACGAGTACTACGCTAAGGTAATTTTCTTAAACGCCTCAACGTTAAACTCTACCGCTATTATGCTGAACTCACGTTCTGAGCGCTTCCCTAATGGTTTAGGTAACGATAGTGGCCAGTTGGGTCGCAATTTAATGGATCATCATTTTCGCGCAGGCGCACGCGGTGACCACGAAGGCTACCGCGACCAATATTACAAAGGCCGACGCCCAACAGGATTTTATATCCCGCGTTTTAGAAACCTCAACGCCAGCACTCAACGCAAAGATTACCTACGCGGTTTTGGTTATCAAGGTATTGGCAAGCGCGCCAACTGGAACGCCGGCACAGGCGCACCCGGTATAGGTGCCCACTTTAAAGATCAACTCACCGAACCCGGCGATTGGTATATTGGCATGACTGGCTTTGGCGAAATATTACCGTACGAAAACAACACCATCACCCTTGACCACACCCGCAAAGACAAATGGGGTCAGCCCATTAAAATCATGGATGCCAAGTGCCGCGATAACGAATTTAACATGCGCAAAGATATGAAAGAATCGGCCGCCGAAATGCTAGAAGTGGCGGGCTTTAAAAATATTACCATGCAAGACAGCCACCCCGTTGTGGGCGCAGCCATCCATGAAATGGGCACTGCCCGCATGGGACGCGACCCAAAAACATCGGTGCTAAATGCCTACAACCAAGTGCATGCGGTTAAAAATGTGTATGTTACCGATGGCGCTTGCATGACGTCTGGCGGTTGCCAAAACCCATCGATAACCTATATGGCGCTCACCGCCCGTGCAGTCGACCACGCCGTTACTGCCCTTAAAAATAATACATTATAAAAGGAAGCCCGCATGAAACGACGCGATTTTATTATTCAAAATGCTAAACGCTTTGGTTATACCGTATGCGGTGCTTCTGTGATGCCGCTTATTCATGGCTGTGGCACCCAGAAAAGCTCAAGCCCTTCTCAGCTTAACTCTACCCCGTTTAACACCCATGAAGAACAAACACTTAACGTGATAGCCGATATTATTTTACCCAAAACAGAGACGCCTAGCGCGACCGAAGTGGGCACCATTGAATTTTTAATGACATTTGTTGAGCAAGTCTTTACTCCCAATCAACGCCAAGATTTTTTTACGGGTTTGACCAGCTTTAGGGATAACGTACAGATGCAAACTAAACGGGATTTTCTCGATTTAACATTAAACGAGCAAACCCAAATAATTAACACGTTAGACATATCGAGTTTTGATCATAACCAGAGCACTACACCCGCAAACATGTTTTACCAACACGCTAAACGTTTAACCGTTCTGGGGTACTATCAATCTGAAACCATAGGCGAAACCGTTTTAAACTACGACCCCATACCAGGCGGGTTTATTCACTGCATGCCTTACGATGGTAAAGTCATGTCGTTAAATTAATATCATTAAATTTTCTATTATTTTTCATCGCCACTAAATAAAACAAACACAGCAATAATAAAAAAACGGCAATAAAATTCCTTACTTCAGGGCGTTTTATTGCCATCAACATTTTTTATAAATAACACTGCCTAATCTATAAAGCACAATTTATAAAGAAAAATTTATAAAGCATTTATTTATCAGAGCACTTACTTATAAAACCTCTTATTTATAAAGTATTTTCAAAGCGCTTATCTATACCTAAATTCGGATAAGTAAATGTATTAAAAAAATACCTTATCCATTTAAAAGACAATAACTATGACCATACAACTACCAGATTTTTTGCGTACTGCTGCATTAAGCGTATGCGGGGCGATATTGCTTGGCGCGTTACCCTTACACGCCAACACATCAGCCACAAACACATCACATTCAAACCCGCTTGTTAAACAGTTTGATGCCCCTGCAAGCGAAAACAAACCATGGACATTTTGGTATTGGATAAACGGTAATATTACCAAAGAAGGCATTAAAGCCGATCTCGAATCGATGGCCACAGCAGGCTTGGGCGGCGTGGTAATGATGCATATTAACGAGCATGGCATGATACCCCCAGGGCCTGTGCGCTTTTTATCAGACGACTACAAAGAGTTGCTCAAATATACCTTTGAAACAGCCGCCAGACTCAATTTACAAGTCAACATGTATAACAGCGAGGGCTGGTCGGTGGCGGGTGGCCCGTGGATTACCCCCGAACTGGGCATGAAAGAACTCGCTTGGAGCGAGATTAATACCACCGATAAAAACGACCCTATCGTCTTTCCCAAACCACATGCTCCGCTTGGGTTTTATAAAGATATTGCGACACTTGCCTTTCCCACCCCTAAAGGGTTTATCGAGCCAGACTTTACTCAACAAGTAAAAAGCGTAGCGGTATCT
>CAKZUG010000025.1 GCA_937920545.1 uncultured Saccharophagus sp. | reverse complement strand
AGGCAACATGACACGTCACACCCGTCACTATTGGATCGTTTAACGTGTTAAGTTTTATGTCTTTTAGAGTAAAAACGCCTAACGACACATCGCCGACTTCGTTATCGGAGCACGCTGTTAACATGCTTAATGTGGTCAGTGCGCTTAGGATAAGTGTGGTTTTTTTCATGGGGTAGCCCTTAATAACAACATAGCAATAAATAGTAATAAGACTATACGCTATTAAAGGCTAGCTTGGTGATGAGTCACCTGTATTAGCAGCAATTACCTAGCAGCAATTACCGCCAGCCAGTGCGTCTGGATCTTCAAAGGGGATCACCGTACCGCAGCCTTCAAAAATACCGTAGTGGTTATCTTTGTTGCCGTAAAACGTAAAGTGCTCTTTAAAGCGCGATTCAAACAGCATGTCGTAGGTATTACCACACACGGTAAACATTTTGCCTGTCTCGATGCTGTGGTGCGCATCTAATAAAAAGCGGTGCGGGTGGTGTGCGATGGTGCCTTTGTATACCACGGCTTGGCCGTAATCTTCGCAGGCGGGTTCTAGTTCGGGCAGTTTAAATAAACGGTATGTCGCCGAGTAAAATTTCAGCGTGCCGAGTTTTTCTTGCAGGGCTTCGTTTTCGACGGTAATGGGCGATGAGCTCACAAGACGAGGGTCGATAAATCCAGCCTTTTTAGCGGCGTTAATAAAGTCATTCCAGTAATAGGCACCACTTAAGCATTCGCCGTAGAGCATTTCATCTTTTTGCAGTTCTTCGGGTATGCGTTTATCGCAGTACACATCTGAAAAATAAAATTCGCCGCCTTTTTTGAGGAGATCCCAAACGTGATTAAGCACGGCTTGTTTGTCGGTGCAAAGGTTAATCACGCAATTTGAGATAACAACATCGATGCTGTTGGGGGCAATGTCTAGCTCATCGAGTTTTTCTAGCTCGCCTTTTAAAAAGCGCGTATTGGGTTTTTTTAGGCCAAATGCATCGGCATGAAATTGCTGGTGCTCACGTGCGACAGCGAGTTGCTTTTCGGTCATGTCAACGCCAATAACTTCGCCTGTATCGCCCACAAGAGACGATAGCGCATAGCAATCGCGCCCGGCGCCAGAGCCTAAATCAAGAATATTTGTGCCGTTTAAGTGTTCGGGCATAATCAAGCCGCAACCGTAATAGCGGGTCATGACGTCGTCGTGAATTTTACTCAAAATATCGCGCAGGTATTTAGGCGGCGCATCGCCTGTACAGCAAGCATTGGTTTGTAGATCATCGCTATGGCTTAACACATCACCATAATAGTTTTGCACCGATTCTTTCATGGGGGGGTCCTGTTTGAGTAATAGAGCTTATTCGACTTATTCGATAAAGTTGAGAGGTTGAGAGTTTAAATGTTTAAGAACCTAAAAAGTTACTAGATTAACAGCTTGAATAACGCGATAGACGTTTGTTTTTACATAACTATTTATTTCATAGCTGTTTTTTCCACACTATTTATTATATAGCTATTTTAAAATAACTGGTTTTTTAAATAGTAGGCTTAAAAGTGCTCAATAGACACATTGATAGGGTATTGGTTCAGTATACGCCCATAAAGAAAACCCCAAGCGGGAGGGCTTGGGGTTCATGTTTTTAACAATAACGGCGTTTATAACGCCAATAAACTTATGGGTTACGTTGCACGTTAATCATATAAGGCTCATCGCTATCCGCTTTGAATACGCAATCAAAGCCTTTTTCGGTTTGGTTAAGCATATAGCAACTTTCAGTAAAGGCCGGTGCGTCGCTTAACGGCTGATCACATGAAAAGCGCTCTTTATTTGAGCTGCTCACAAACGTGAGTACGCTGCCTTTTTGCGTCCAGTTAAAGTTGGTTTCTACTAAGTTACACGCATTATCGTTGCTTGAGTTAATCTCACTGCCCGTACCGTCGGCGTTAAACTCGTAACGGCCAATAACCGTGGGAATACAGCGGTTATTAAAATCACTCAGTGTAAAACCACCTTTTAATGCGGTTTTAATGGCTACGTATTTATTCATCTTCCCTTTGATGCTGGTATTAAACGCATCGGTATCTACGTTATTTGAAACCACCATTGTCATATCAAGCCCAGCTAGGCTTTGCTTTAACTCAGCACGTTGTAAACAAGACTGCCCGGGTATCATGCTCATTAAGTGCATATTTTGGTTCACTAAACCGCTCAGTTTTGAGTAGTCGGCGCTCATGGCGAGCATATCTTTGCTTATGAGAGTCTCGGTGGCGAGTGCATCGGCGGCTTTTTTGCCTTTTTCGCCTGTGTAAACCGTAATAAACTTGCCTTTAATGGCGGCAAACGTTTTAATTTTAGGCGGTACACCGGGTACGCTGATTTCGACTGGGCTGCCATCAGCAGGGATTTGCAAGCCCTGTAAGCCAGGTAGCGGAATCATGCCTGTTAACGCCGTTAATGATTGCGGCGAGCTTGATGCAATACTGATTAACGACTCTAACTTTTGCGGCTGCATATCGGGGCCAACAAACACGTCATAAATCGACACACCCATACCTTTAACACTTTGCACCATACCGACAGCTATCGCTATCATGGCGGGTGACTGTGCCTTGGCTTGATTTTGTGCTTGTACAAGCGTGGGGCAAGTAAACGGTGCTTGGGTAAATTGTGTCCATAAGCTGGTCACAGAGGTGGTGAGGTTCTCAAGGTTTAACCCCATGCCAAAGCTAATAATGCTGTTGTCGTAATTGTACACATGGGATGGAACATGGCCGTTTAACTGAGATAACGCAGCCGTTACATTGGTGTTTGTTATCTCTAGGTTCATAGCCGCATTAGAATGAAGTGTATCACCTTTGATATTTAGCGATTTATAGCCTAATGCAAGCGTGGGTATGCTGGCAAAAATAGCGTTGTAATCGGTATGGCAGGCTTTATCAACGGCACTGGTAAATTTAGCTTTTGCTTCTTGCGGCAGCATACTAAGTACATCTTTACCGAATGCGCTTTGCTCTGGCGTAATAATGCCTTTCGCAATGCCTTGAATATCAATAAACCCGAGGTTGTCTGTTAACAGGTTATGTTTTTTCGCTAAGTTAGCGAGTTTATCGGTTTTGTTGATGGGGTTGGCGACCTTGGCTAAGCCCAGTTTTTGCTGCTGTTCTTCTGCGCTATCGTTTTGGCTTAAGAGCGTCATGGTGAGTTGGTTATTATGGTTGAGCACCGCAAACGAGAGTGTGTTTTGCGTTTTATCTTTTGTGGGGAAATCCCACAGTTTAACCGTTGCGCCACCAATAGTGACTTCGCGTGGCTGCCAGCCGCTTTCAGTAATGGCGTTAGTCAGTACTTTATCGACCATCGTATTACTGTTTAAATCGGTACGAATAACCGGAGCCGCACCGTGAAAGTACAGGCTTAAAAAGCCGTTTTGCGAAATATCTAGCCCAGACATTAGGCTACCGTACGTATAATTGCCATCGCTAAAAATATGACGTGCCAACGATTTAAAAAACAGGCTCGCTTTAGGCGTGTCGGCCAGTACGGTATCTAGACCCTTGGCGAACATAGCGATATCAGTAGGGGTGTTGACCATCGGGTAGTCGGTCATAAACTCAGAGAGAGCTTTTGTGTTTTTACTGTGAACCAGCATAATGGTGTCGGCGGGTACGGCATCTAAGTGGTTAGCGGCTTTAGAGCTATCGGTTTTAGAGCAAGCAGCCATGCTTGTAGTGAGTGCGCATAGTGCTGTGGCAACGAGTGTCCGTTTAAACATGAAAAATCCTTTGGATAGGTTATCTAAAACCTTAGCATAAGGATATTTAGCGTAGAATCCAAGGGGGAATAAGCCATTTAACGTGTGATTATTATGTCAAATAACAGCAGTATTAAATTAACGCACTATCTATCACCCGTCGGTAAGCTGGTGTTGGGTGATTATAACGGCAAGCTGTGTCTCTGTGATTGGGCCGATCGCAAACACCCGGATATAATATTTAACCGCCTACAAAAAAGCCTAAATACGTCTTTTCAAGATGCACATACCGCGCTACATGACCATACTATCAACCAGCTCAGTGCCTATTTTGCACACGCATTAACGCAGTTTGATTTACCCTTGTTACCTGTGGGTACAGATTTCCAGCAGGCGGTTTGGTCGCAGTTAGACTCGATTGAATATGGGCAAACAGTATCGTATCAATATATCGCCAATGCGCTTAATAAGCCTCAATCTGTTCGGGCCGTTGCCAATGCTATTGGTGCCAATGCATTGTCGTTACTCATACCTTGCCATCGCATTATAGGAAGTAACGGCGCCGTAACGGGGTACGCAGGGGGTGTGCCAGCAAAAACATATTTACTGGCATGGGAATCTAATGACTAATCATCCAAGGGCGCATAGAGGGGAACATTTTATCGCCCTGTGCGGTGTACATTAAATTCGATTTCTTGTGCGGCGTGCTGCATCCGCAACCCGAGCTATGTTCTTTATCTTTGTTACGTCTATCGGCGGTTGAAAATACCGGTTCGTGTCGTGCTTTTTCATTGGTGGCATATGCGTGACGTTTCTCTTTTGGCATATCGAGTATGGCGGGCGCAATACGAATAATACGTGGGGCTAATGCTGCACAATTTGGGCATTGGCAGGGTTTGTCGCTGTCGCTAATGGTGGCAAGCTCATAGAAAATACCGTGGTCTTTGCAGCGATATTCATAAACAGGCATGGTGGTATCCTTAAATTTGGCAAAAAATGCCCAACAAAAGTTGGGCCTAAGCAGTCAAACAAACGAGAAAATAAAAAATTAGGGTTTTTCAATGTCGGGCGCGAGGGGAATATCAACGCTACCGTCGTAAATTTTAATGGGGCCGTCGGCATTGGGCATAAGGTCGGCCTCAAAAATGTCGGTGGGTAACCAAAGTGTGGCGCATGCATTGGGTATATCAACCACCCCGCTTATATGCCCCTGCACAGGTGCGGTACCCAAAATAGCGTAGGCTTGCGCTTTGGTATAACCAAATTTGGTGAGGTACTCAATGGCATTCAGGCAAGCTTGTCGGTAGGCAATATGTACATCTAGGTAGTGCTGCTTCCCATATTCATCAACCGAGATACCTTCAAAAATGAGGTAATCATCGTACTTAGGCGCAATGGGGCTGGGCTTAAAAATAGGGTTTTTAATGCCGTATTTTTGCATGCCGTCTTTAATTAAGTTTACGCGTAAATGAATCCAACCCGCCATTTCAATCGCGCCACAAAACGTGATCTCGCCATCGCCTTGGCTAAAGTGTAAATCGCCTACGGATAAACCTGCTTCTTCAACATACACAGGAAAATAAATTTTAGAGCCGCGCGATAAATCTTTAATATCACAATTACCACCGTGTTCACGCGGAGGTACCGTACGCGCGCCTTCTGCGGCTGCCGTAGCTTTAGCATCGCCTTGCAATTTACCCATGTGGGCTGTTTCAGCATAAGGTAGGGTCGCCAGTGCGGGGGTGCGGTCTGGCTCAGTATCGTAAAGGCCTTTTTCGCGCGTATTCCATTCTTCTAACATACCTTGTGAAGGCAGGCAGCCAATTAAACCTGGGTGGATTAAACCTGCAAACTCAACGCCCGGTATATGGCGCGATTTGGTAAACATGCCGTTAAAATCCCAAATCGACTTTTGCGCCTCAGGGAAGTGCTCAGTTAAAAAGCCACCACCGTTTTGTTTAGAGAAAAATCCATTAAACCCCCACTGGCTATCTTCAAAGGTGCCAATATCTAAAATATCAACCACGAGTAAATCACCGGGTTCTGCGCCTTCCACACCCACAGGGCCAGATAAAAAATGCACTTTGGTTAAATCAACATCGCGCACATCCGATGCATCGTCGTTGTTATGAATCTGCCCGCCTGTCCAGTCGTAACACTCTATTTTAAAGTCGTCCCCAGGCTTAACCTTGGCCGCCATAGGAATATCTGGATGCCACCTATTATGAATTTTTTCATTGGTATAAGGCGACTCATTTAAATCAACTTTAATCAGTGTTTCAGTCATGGGACTACTCTCCAAAAAACATTAAGTTACGCGTTGTAGGTATGTGTTTTATGGATCTACTATGCGCTTAAATGCAGCTGAAAAACATTCGATAAATGGCCCTGTTAACTACGTTAAATAGCGTAGTTAACACAGGGGGAGAAAGAGTGGAGTAATCGCAATATAAGTAGAAAAATGGATAAAGGATTTCTTGTTGGAAAATTTATCAGCGGTTTTGCCTATTATTATTCCAGAGTAATAGAAAGTATGACAAGACTAAAAATGTATATTAGAGGAGTGATTCTGGTGTGGCGATTCAATGCGCCAAAGGCTTCTTGCCATGCATTGGGCAGATATTATGTTTTCGATAATTAAGCGTTATCGACTCTTACCAAGAAAACAAAAGAGATAAATTTTTTTTAGCCTTTTTTTAGCCTCAAAGGCATCCTAAATTGATTGAGAATAATATTGGTAGAGCAAAATACGCCTTTTAGCACTACGGCTAACTGAATGAGTTGGCAGTGAATCTAAAAGACGTATTAAGTAAAACTATCTAAAAATATTTAATTTAGCCATTAGCCCTTTGTGTTCGCTTTGTTGTAGAAGTAGATTTTTTATCTGCTCATTATCAATACCTAAACGAGTCACTTCTATGTCTCGGCTGATTTCTACTTTTTCAGCTGTTTTTTTACTGCTTAGTTTTGCCATGTCAATAATAATGGGTTTACCTAAATGCGATTTATGTTTATCGATTAAAACCATGATTTTTGGCTTTAGTCGGTGCTGGCTATTTTGCTCGATTATTAAGCCTACTTCGCCCGTTGATAAAACAACGGCGGTGCCTGTTGGGTATAAACCTATTGCCTGGATAAACTCAACAATGAGCTGTTCCTGAAAGTCATAACCTCGTAGTTCATATAGCTGCGCTGTCGCTTTTGATGGCGATAAAGTCGTTGCTGTTTGACGCGGGTTAACAATATTATCGTAAAAACTAACTAGCCCCACTATTTTACTTAGCAGTGGAATTTTATCTCCCTCTAGCTGTTTTGGAAATCCGCTGCCATTAACTCGCTCACAATGCGCTTCAACTATTTGAATAATTTTCTTATCAACATGACTGCTTTCTTTAAGCATGTTAACACTGTGCATAACAAAGCTTTCGTATAATTTTTGCTCTTTTTCTGTTTTGTTTTTTTTCTCAATTAACGCCTTGGGCAGTTTTATTTTGCCTATATCTTTTAATAAAACAGACGCGGCTAGTAGGTCAAGCTGATGTTTAGATAAACCCATATGACGACCAAAAATGACGGCCCATACGGCGCATCGCAATGCATGATTATAGGTATGGTTGTCTTTATCGTTAACTTTACAAAGCCATGTAAAGGTATCTGGGCTGCGTATAATACTGTCAACCATATTCCCTACGGAAGACTTTAGCTTATCCATTGTTAATGTTTTGCCATTCATCACTTGCTTAGAAACCGCAGATAAAGATGCTTTAACATCATCATGAAAGCGTTTGGCTTGTTTTAACTCTGTACTAATAGGCTTGGCCAAAGAGTAAGTGTTGTGCTGTATTTTGATCGTGTTAACTTGGGCCGTTATAGGCTTTAGTCGTATTCGCTTTTGATTGATTGGGTCGCAATACGTACCTCTAGCACGTTTAAATGATGTTGCGCTAGATTTTGTATTAAGAGGCGGTTCGCCTTTTATTTTGTCAATAATAACAGTGCGACAAAAACGTTTGAGTTGTTCAATTTGCTGAGGTTTACGGATATAAAACCCTTGAATAGGAAACGGGGTCGCATCCCAACCACAATCTAGATTAGCAACGAACATACCCATGTTTAATTGACTAACATTAATTTGAATTCGTGAAATGGGCATAAAAAGCTCAATGCGCGAGTACGGCGCGTTAAAAGAAAATACAGTGACTAATTATTATTGGATATCAACGAGTTAACGTAATTAGCACCAACAAAAAAACATTGAAAAACTAAAAAAATAAGCCTTATAGTTAGTCTGTTTACACTGTAAATCTTGTAAGGCACGCTGAAAGCGTCTTTCATGTTCCTACTAATAAGGCTATATTTGGTTAATATTAATACAACTAACACCAAAATAAAAATGATTTACGCGCCATATAAGAACAAAGAATGAATGTGAGTTTATCTCTCTAAATTGAATATAAAGCGCCCGTTAACTTGAATTTTGAGAGGGGCTAGGGAACCTCTGATTAAACTAGAGCGGCTAATGGCTAGGCGTATTTTTTACTCATGTCCGTAGCCCGTTACAAAAAAAGACAACAGCGCAAGGACTGCCCTAGCTCCACGCCCTTCGGGGCTTTCAGGAAGCTCTCCAGCACCAAGGAGCCTGTCTGCGTTGACTTTGTTCAAAGGACAGCCAGCCCGTCTTTCTCAGCCGCCTAAACAGGAAGATTTCCTGAAAGCCAAAGATGCCACGAGGTTAATCAAAGGCTCCCTAAGGTACTAAAAATATGTTGATAAAATGATGGCTACCAATTTTGATGCATAAAATAGGCGTTTTGCAGAATGAAAGGCGGGTGATTATTAATTTTATGTTTTTTCTCAGAGCGATAAGATAAAAATAAATGGTAACACCTTATAATAGTGCTCTCAGTTATTTATAGTTTTAGATTATAGCTTTTAGGCTCTCATATTTAGATGATAGCGAGACCTTTTCGCTCAACAATGAAGTTCTAGCATATGCGAAAGTCTCACTACTCTAAATGTTTTTTATTAACGTATCTGATACGTTATTTCTGTCATATTTGGCGTACACGCTTGGCCACATACATTCGGGTAGTTAAATAAGTAGCTACGGCCATTTTGAATAAGCTTACCGTTGGCGTCTGTAACGCGTATTTCGAAGGTATCTTTACCGCCTTGTAAAATGTAGGCTTGGCCTAAATCACCATTTAATTGTGCTTCTACCCATTCGCCGTTAATTTTCTCTTCGACTTTATGTATGCCGTTTTCTAAATGGTTAATGGCAATAGCGGGCCACCAAAATTGGGCATCTTTAAGAAAGTAAATTTTAATATCGCCAGTGTAGTTGGGCGCGGGGATATATTCCCAGCGAAAGCGGCGGTTGTTGAAGTTATCGGGCAGTAGGTTGATTTTCTCGCCGTTTAGCTCAAATTGATCAAGCGAGTTACGTGATAAGTCAATATGAAATCGGTTGTCGCGGCACCATGCGTTACCGTCGGCGCAGGAATCAGCCACTAGCATGTTTAACGTGGCGCCTTCTAAACCGTCTTTCACAAAGCCATTGCCGCCACGGCAAAAGCCACGGTTTTTTGCACCATCATTAATGGCGTCGCAATATTTACTAACAGAAACTTTTATCCAACGGCCGCAGTTTTTGCCGTTATCAAAAGCGCCTAAGTACTTAAGGTTGTCGCCTGTAATAGGGCGCGGCATGTCGTCGTATATTCTACGTGAGTGAAAAGTGTTTAACGCAACAAAATAAGGTGTTTCTAAGTTTTCTTGTGATATACCGCAGCCGCCGTAAGGTGCGCCTAAACCGTCAAAATAGGTGCCTAAGCCAAAGTTGGCTGCCATGCTAAAAGGCGACAGGAGAGTTAAAGCAGTAAGTAGTAGACGTTGATGCCGGTAAGTGAGAACCAGTTTTAATTGTTTGATAATATACATAGTGTTATATCTCGTTATGTTTCGTTATATAGTTCAAACAAAAATAACACTATGTTAATTTACTTAACTTGATATATATCTCATGTTTGACGAGTGTTTATACTAAGTATGAGTAATGTTAACTCCGCCACAAACTGAAGCGTATTGATTATGTTTAGCATGAAGGCCATATTTTCGGTATATACTCAGCATTAAACCGACAAGTATTTTTTAATGGTCTGCGTATCAATATTTTCGATAGGGTCTTCGTGAATAAAGTTACCTTTATCTATTACAATAATGCGATCGGCAATGGCCATGGTAAAGCTCAATACTTGTTCAGATACAATAATTGTAATGTCACGCATGGCTTTAATCTCGTTTAAAATACGCGCGATATCTTTAATAATAGAGGGCTGAATACCTTCGGTTGGCTCATCTAATAGCAATACTTTGGGGTTGCTTACAAGCGCCCTTGCAATGGCGAGTTGCTGTTGTTGCCCACCCGATAAATTCCCGCCCTTACGGTTACGCATTTCATGCAACACAGGAAAAATAGAATAAATATCGTCGGGTATTTTTTTTTGCCCCGTTACCTCTAAGCCTGTTTCAATATTTTCTTTGACGGTTAAGTTAGAAAAAATCATACGGCCTTGTGGCACATAAGCAATGCCGTTTTCGACACGCTCATGGCTTTGCATATTGGTCACGTCGATATTGTCTACTTTAATACTGCCATCGCTTGCGCCTAATAAGCCAATAAGCGATTTAAATAGTGTGGTTTTGCCCATACCGTTACGGCCCATAATAGCCAGTGTTTGGTTTTTAGGAACCGAGAAATCTAACCCGTGAATCACTTCACTTTGGCCATAACATACTTTTAAACCTGATACGTCTAACATAGTCGCCTCTAAGATGGTTACCTTAATAAAATAAATTAATGGCCTAAGTACACTTCGATCACTTTAGGGTCCGCTTGGACTTTATCCATATCGCCTGCGGCAAGAATTTTGCCTTGGTGTAACACCGTGACTTTATCGGCAATACGCGCTACAAATTCCATATCATGTTCAATAACTAATACTGATCTCCCCTTAGAAATACTGCGTAGCAAGTCGGCTGTTTGTTCGCGCTCTTTAACGCTCATGCCAGCAACGGGTTCATCTAGCATAAGCAGTTTTGGATCTTGTATTAATAACATGCCTATTTCTAGCCATTGTTTTTGCCCATGGCTAAGCAAGCCTGCTTCGGTTTCGAGTTGGCTGGCCAGTTGAATTTGATCAGCGATTTCCATAATTTTATTGATGACTTTATCGTTGCGTTTAAAAAATAACGAGCCCACCACACTGCGGCCATAAGGGTACGAGACTTCTAAGTTTTCAAACACGCTAAGGTTTTCATAAATAGAGGGCGTTTGAAATTTACGGCCCACACCCGAGCGTACAATTTCATGCTCGGCCATTTTGGTGAGCTCTTTATTTAAAAATTTAATACTGCCTGATGTCGATTTCGTTTTACCGCAAATTAAATCAAGAACTGTTGTTTTACCTGCGCCATTTGGCCCAATAACAACATGCAGCTCGTTTTCATCTATGTATAAATTAAGATCATCAACGGCTTTAAAGCCGTCAAATGATACTGTTAAGTTTTCTATTGCAAGCGTAAAATCTGTATTGGTTTCCATAGCAGTTACCTTAACTTTCTTTTGTATTGAGTTGCGGTAGGTTGGTTTTTTCTTTAGGGAAAAATTTATCGGCAAAGGCAAAGTAACGTGTTATGTAATGCCCATAGCTTTGCCAAATACCTGCAAGGCCATTAGGGAAAAACATCACCACGCCAATAAATAATCCACCCATTAAAAATAACCAAAGCTCAGGGAAAGATTCAGAAAACATGGTACGGCTAAAGTTAATCAGTAGCGTGCCGTATACCGCGCCAATTAGCGACATGCGCCCACCTATCGCGGCAAATATCACCATTTCGATAGACGGAACAATACCCACAAATGATGGCGACATAAAACCCACTTGCAGTGTAAACATGGCACCGCCAATCGCGGCAATCACGGCTGCAATACAAAATATAAAGATCTTAAAGTTGGCCACGTCGTAACCCGAAAACCGTACGCGGTCTTCTTTATCTTTCATGGCAAGTAATAGGCTGCCTACTTTACTGGTTAAAATAAAACGCCCAACAATAATCACGCCTAGCAATAAAAACGCATTTAAAAAGTAAAATATAAGTTTGGCGCTATCGGTTGTAATATCCCAGCCATTAAGTGTGCGTAAATCGGTAATGCCGTTAATGCCACCCGTAAAACCTTGCTGGCCAACAATTAACACGGTAAGAATCACTGCAATAACCTGTGTGATAATCGCAAAGTAAACACCACCCACGCGCCGCTTAAACATCGCTGCGCCTATCAAGTATGCAAAGGCCGCAGGCACAACCAAAATAAGAATAATGGTAAGCGTTAAGCTATGAAACGGAAGCCAAAACCACGGTAGTTCGGTGAGCTGATTCCAATCCATAAAATCAGGAATACCCGGTGTAGATTGTATGGCTGTGTTTTCGGGTGACGAGGCTTCTAGTTTTAAAAACATTGCCATGGCGTAACCGCCTAAACCAAAAAAGATACCCTGGCCAAGGCTAAGCGTGCCACCATAACCCCAGAGTAAAACAATACTTACCGCGGCAAAGGCGTAGGTTAAATATTTGCCTACTAGGTTTAAACGGAACATATCTAAAAAAAGCGGTAAAACAATTAATATCAACGCGGCTAATATAAAGAAGCCGACCGCGCCTTGTTTCCCACCCAGTAATTTCTCATAAATAAATTGCATGGTTGTCTCCAGTTAGCGGCGAACTTTGCTTGCGAATAAACCTTCAGGTTTAAACATAAGAATGAGTACCAGTACGAGCAAGGTGTACACTTTTGCCATTGAACCACTGATAAAGAATTCTAAAATCGATTGTGCCTGTGCAATAGAGAAGGCCGATGCAATGGTGCCAAATAAGCTGGCTGCGCCACCAAAAACCACAACCATAAAGGTATCAACAATGTACAACGAGCCAGTAGTGGGGCCAGTGGATGCAATGGTGGTGAACGCTGCGCCGGCAATGCCAGCAATACCGCACCCTAAAGCAAAGGTATAACGGTCGACTTTTTTGGTATTGATGCCTACCGCGCCACTCATTTGTCGGTTTTGAGTGGTCGCTCGTACGCGTAAGCCCCAGCGAGATTTAAACAATAAATAAAACACGCCTGCGGTAACAAAAAAGGTAAGGGCTAATACGAACATACCGTTAAGCGGGATATGTATATTTTCGGTAGGCTGGTAAGAACCCAGTAACCATTCGGGTAGAGTAGGGCTGACTTCGCGCGCGCCAAAAATAGAGCGAAAGCATTGCTGCATAATAAGTGATAAACCCCATGTGGCTAATAAGGTATCGAGCGGGCGCTTGTATAAATGCCGAATCAGCGCGTATTCGGCAAAGTACCCAATAATGGCCGCCACAAAAAAGGCCGCGACTATCGCGAATAAGAAGTAGTAAGGCATAAAGCCCGGTAGGTACGTCTCGGTCATAGAAGATAAAAAATAGGTAACATAAGCGCCCACGGCCATAAACTCGCCGTGGGCCATGTTAATGACGCCCATTTGGCCAAAAATAATGGCAAGGCCAAGGGCCATAAGCAGTAGTACGCTGAATAAACTGATGCCCGCAAACCCTTGCATCGCAAAGATGGAACCCAGTTCATTTAAGGTGTATTCACCCATTTTGCATCTCCCAATCGGTAAAAAGAAAAAGCGAACATCCTTGTTCGTTTTAGCTATCCTGTTTTGTTAGTGTGCTGATGATTACTGGTAACCTTTAGGGAAGGGGTTTGGCTCGATTAACTCTGATTCAAATACAACAGTGGCCTGGCCGTCTTTGTTCCACTGGCCTACGCGTGCTTTACTCCAAAGGTGGTGATTGGGGTGGAGTTTCACGTAGCCTTCTGGTGCGGTGGTGAGTTCAATGTCACCTGTTCTTGATGCTTCAACGACTTTATCAATATCAAAGCTGCCAGCTTTTTCTACGGCGGCTTTCCATAACCATGGGCCTAAGTATGCGGCTTGTGTTACGTCGCCAATGACGCTGTCTTCGCCCCACATTTCTTTAAAGGCTTTAACAAAGGCTTTGTTGTTGGGGTTATCTAGGCTTTGGAAGTACTTCATGATCGAGTAGAAGCCTTCTAGGTTTTCACCGCCTATGCCGAGTACTTCATCTTCTGTGACTGAAATGGTTAACAAGGTTTGCTTTTTAGAGGTAATACCTGCGGCTTTTAGTTGTTTAAACCAAGCCACGTTACTGCCACCTACTACTGCTGCGTAGATGACATCGGGCTTTTTAAGGCGAATTTTGTTGATAACTGAGCCAAATTGCGTGTTGCCTAATGGCTTGTACTCTTCACCCACTACTTTGCCGCCCAGTACGTTTTCAATATGTTTGCGGGCAATTTTCATTGAGGTACGTGGCCAGATGTAGTCAGAGCCAATCAGGTAAAAGGTTTTGGCTTTTTTCTCTTTGGCGACCCAATCTAGGCCCGCTAAAATTTGTTGAGTAGCTTCTTGACCAGTATAAATAACGTTTTTAGATTGTTCTAACCCTTCGTAAAACGTGGGGTAGTAAAGCAGGCCGTTTTCTTTTTCAAACACGGGGAGTGCAGCTTTACGCGATGCGGATGTCCAGCATCCAAAGACGGCGGCGACTTTATCTTTAACAAGTAGTTTGCGTGATTTTTCGGCAAAGGTGGGCCAATCGCTCGCGCCATCTTCTTGGATGATTTTGATTTGGCGGCCTAGTATGCCGCCTGATTCGTTAATTTGTTTGATGGCGAGTTTTTCGGCTTCTTGTGCGCCAGTTTCACTGATGGCCATGGTACCTGTGAGTGAGTGCAAGATACCAACGGTGACGGTGTCGTCTGTGATGGCAAGCCCTGTGGTATTGACTTTGGCGGTGTCAGCGGCAAAGGCCGATATGGATGCTGTGGCGGCTAAAGCAAGGATGCCTGCTTTTAGGCTTTTGAGTTTAAAAGAGCAAATGGATTGTGCGTGGCTAAGCATGGTAATTCCTCTTGGTGGTTTAATCTGATGTGGTGTGATCAGGCAGAGGCATTGTGCGTGTATTTTGTTGTACGCAATATTCGACAATCACCTAGTCTGGGTACGTCATATGACGCATAAAACCGGCTGTAAAAACCAAGTAAAGTGGTGTCTTGTTTCTTTATTAGTACATTTTTTTATGTGAAGTTTTGATAGGTTAGCTTTCGGTGTTTAGGTTGTAGGCAGGATAAGACCGGGAGCTTAGGTTCTAGACAAGGTAAAAGCCCAAGCTTAGATTCTGGGCATGAGAAAAGCCCAAGCTTAGATTCTGAAACCGCTGTAAATACGTCCGTGTACGCTAAGCGTCGGCTCCTGCCTCCGATTGTTTCAGACTCTAATCTTGCGCTTTTTCTGCGGGTTTTTGACGTGGCTGACGTGGCTTAGGCGTGATAAAAGAGCTTATTTTGTGATGAGTGAAACTCTAAGCTTAGGTTCTGGACAAGGTAAAAGCGCAAGCTTAGATTCTAGGCATGAGAAAAGCCCAAGCTTAGATTCTTAAACCGCTGTCAATACGTCCGTGTACGCTAAGCGTCGGCTCCTGCCTCCGGTTGTTTCAGACTCTAATCTTGCGCTTTTTCTGCGGGTTTTGACGTGGCTGACGTGGCTGACGTGGCTTAGGCGTGATAAAAGAGATTATTTTGTGATGAGTGAAACTCTAAGCTTAGGTTCTGGACAAGGTAAAAGCCCAAGCTTAGATTCTGGGTATGAGAGAAGCCCAAGCTTAGATTCTGGGCATGAGAAAAGCCCAAGCTTGGATTCTGAAACCGCTGTCAATACGTCCGTGTACGCTAAGCGTCGGCTCCTGCCTCCGATTGTTTCAGATTCTAATCTTGCGCTTTTTTTGCAGGTTTTTGATGTGCCGTTATATTGTTCATTGGCAGGGTTTTGGCATGTAAATTAACATTGTTGTTTAGCCGTTATTTATTCGTATTTTTAATTAGGTTGCTGTATGAGTTCGCCTCTTTCTGATCATAACAAGCAAGGTATTTCGCGTATTCGGCGCAATTATACTCAGTGGGTGAATGATCATACGCTCGAAGATTTCTCTTTGCGGTTTACGGCAAAAAAAGCGCGGAAGTGGTCGTTTTTTACGGTATCGAATACGGCATTGGGCGCAACGTCATTTTTGGCTTTAGAGGCGATTGGCGCAACCATTACCATTAAGTTTGGTTTTGAAAACGCACTTATTGCCAGCCTGATTGTGTCGCTGATTATATTTTTGGCGGGTTTACCGATTGCTTATTATTGTGCGAAGTACGGTACCGATATTGATTTGCTCACGCGTGGTGCAGGGTTTGGTTATATTGGTTCAACAATCACATCGCTTATTTATGCCTCGTTTACCTTTATCTTTTTTGCGTTAGAAGCGGCCATTATGGCTAAGGCGCTTGAGCTGTTATTTGATATGCCATTGGCGCTGGGGTATGTGGTGAGCTCGGTATTGGTGATCCCTTTGGCGTTTTTTGGGATTACGTTTTTAAACCGTTTTCAATGTTGGACGCAGCCACTATGGTTGTTGCTGCATGCGCTGCCTTTGGGGTATGTTTTGCTGCATCAGCAATCTGAAATTAGCGCGTGGTTTTCTTATCAAGGTGAATATCAAGCGGGGCAGGTTAACTGGTTGTTTATTGGTGCAGCGGCATCGGTGATGTTTGCGCTCATGGCGCAAATAGGTGAACAGGTCGATGTGATTCGGTTTTTGCCGCCCAAACAAAAAAGCAATACATGGCGTTGGTGGAGCGCGGTGTTAATGGCTGGCCCCGGTTGGATTATTATTGGCTTTGTTAAAATTATGTTTGGCTCGTTATTGGCTTTTATTGCCATAGAGAAAGGTGCCGAGATCCAAAATGCTGTCGACCCTACGCATATGTATTTGGGGGTGTTTTTAGATGTTTTTCCCAATGCGACGGTGGCGTTAATTGCGGTTGGCGTGTTTGTGATTGTTTCGCAGCTTAAAATTAACGTGATCAATGCTTATGCAGGCTCCATTGCGTGGTCTAACTTTTTTTCGCGGCTTACTCACAGCCATCCCGGGCGTGTGGTGTGGTTGATCTTTAATGTGTCTATTGCTTTGGTGCTCATGGAGTTAGGGGTGTATCGCGCATTTGAAAACACGTTGAGTGTCTACGCGATTGTGGCGGTTGCATGGATGGGGTGCTTGGTGGCCGATTTAATGATTAATAAACCGCTGGGGTTAAGCCCAAAACATATTGAGTTTAAACGCGCTTATTTGCATGCTATTAACCCTGTAGGCGTGGGGTCGATGGCGATTGCATCGCTGTTGGGTATTATTTCTTATTTGGGGGTGTTGGGCAGTTGGATGCAAGCGTCTGCGCATTTTATTACTTTGTTTATCACCTTTTTACTGATGCCGCTGTTATCTATTTTAACAAGGCAACGCTATTACCTTGCCCGCAATAATACCTCACCTTTTACCAGTGAGCATGTAGAGTGCTGTGTTTGTTTGAACCACTACGAGCAGGAAGACATGGCCATGTGCCCCGCTTATAACGGGCCTATTTGTTCGTTATGTTGCTCCTTAGATACCCGCTGTTTGGATGTATGTAAAGAATCTAATGTCAGTTTGGGCGATAAGATCAAATCTATTTTTAGTGGCACCATATTTAAATGTTTGATTCCTTTTTTATCTAGCCGATTCTTTTATTTTCTCGCGATGCTTTGCGTGATTGCGAGTTTATTGGGGGTGTTGCTGCTTATTATTTATAACGCCTCGGTGACGGTTAACCCCACTTACGCGCCTATTTTGTACAGCGTATTGTGGAAGGTATTTGTGATCTTAATGATTGTGGGCGGGGTGTTGTCGTGGTTATTTGTGCTCTCTACCGAGACGCGCGTAATGGCGCAACAAGAAAGCCAGCGCCAAACACTGCGTTTGCTAGACGAGATAGACGCCCACAGCGAAACCGATAAACAATTGCAAATAGCCAAAGACGCTGCCGAGGCGGCCAACAACGCAAAAAGCCGTTATTTAACGGGCATTAGCCACGAGCTACGCACCCCGCTTAATTCGGTTTTGGGCTATGCGCAAATGCTCGAAAATAATTTAGCGATTAACGAAGAGCACCGTCGTAAAATAAGTGTAATACGCCGCAGTAGCGAGCACCTCGCTGACCTTATCGAAGGTCTATTAGATATTTCAAAAATTGAGGCGGGTAAAATCGAGCTGCAACGCGACAATATTCACTTTACCGCGTTAATCAATCAGATTGTTAGTATGTTTAGGTTGCAGGCATCGGATAAGGGTTTGGAGTTTATTTATATTCCCACCGATTACTTACCCGAATACGTATGCGGCGATGAAAAGCGCGTGCGACAAATACTTATTAACTTGTTATCAAACGCCATTAAATTTACCGAGCAAGGCCACGTCACGTTAAAAGTATATTACCGTAATCAAGTGGCGCAGTTTCATGTGTCTGACTCGGGCAGGGGCATACCCGAAGATGAAATGGAGCGAATCTTTTTACCGTTTGAACGAGTACGTAGGCCGGGTGCCGTTGTTGCCAGTGGCACGGGTTTGGGTTTATCTATTACCCGTTTGCTGATCAATATTATGGGGGGCGATATAACAGTAGAAAATAATATAAGCCCGCTGACGGGTGCCACGTTTAGTGTATCGCTGATGCTTTCTACAATGGCCAAGCCGCATCATTCGTCTATGCAACTTCAAAATGTATACGGCTACAAAGGTGAGCGTAAGTCGGTCATGGTGGTCGATGATGAAGCGGCTCACCGCGCGTTATTATCCGATATTTTAATGCCGCTTGGCTTTATTGTTTTTGAAGCGTACGACGGTGAATCCTGTTTAGAGCTATTAAATCAGCATACACCCGACATGATTTTACTTGACCGTATGATGCCCAATATAACGGGGCCAGAAATTGCCAAAAAAGTGCGTGAGCGCGGTATCGGTGTACCTATTATGATTATATCGGCTAATGCGAATGAAGATTTAGCTGAAATAGATACGCGTATTTTTTACGATGATTACTTACCCAAGCCCGTAAAAATAAGCGTGCTTATAGAAAAAATGGGCAAGCATATGCATCTCGATTGGGTGTTTGAGCCTACTGATCAAAAGCCTGACGTAGACCCTAATCAAAAAATTAAGCAGTTCCCGCCTGCACAACTGCGTCAAGAAATAAACGAAGCCGCCGAAATAGGTAACTTACGGCTAGTAAAAAAACTGATTAAACATATTGCCGATCATGACGAAGCCTGCATCCGTTATATTGAGCAAGTTAACCGTTATATAGACAGTGTCCAGTTAGATAAAATTATTACCTTAAATCAGGGGCATTAAGGACAAGCGTTTTTATATAAGCGCCCTTGTATGCCCCATTGCCTTTAATGAAAAGAGCTAGCCAATATTATGTCAGTTGAAAATGTCATTTTAGTTGTAGACGATTCACCCGAAACATTAGGCATGTTAAATGATGCTTTAGAGGATGCCGGCATGACCACGCTGGTTGCGTTAGACGGTAAACAAGCCATTAAAATTGCTACAAAAATGAAGCCCGATATTATTTTACTTGATGCCATTATGCCCAATATGGATGGCTTTGAGACCTGCGCCGCATTAAAACAAGACCCGCAATTGGCTATGGTGCCTGTGATTTTTATGACAGGTTTAAGTGATACAGAAAACATTGTGAAAGGTTTTGAGGTGGGAGGTGTTGATTATGTGACCAAACCCATTAAGCCGCTTGAGCTCATTGCGCGCATGCACACCCACTTAAGCAATGCCCGCATGGCCAAGCAAGCACATAACGCGTTGGATTCTACAGGGCAAAATGTATTTAGTGTTAATATGCAGGGCGATATGGTGTGGTCAACACCGTTAGTGAAAAATAAGTTAGCAAGTTACACGCAAGAAAGTTACGACGACATAACCCAGCAATTAAAAAATTGGATTGCCCATAAACCAACAAACGGAAACAGCCTAAAATTGCAACACATACAGCCGTCTCTTAACGTGACATACATTGGCTGCGACGATAATGACGATTTACTTTTGCGTTTATCCGAGGCTGAAAATGTAGATAGCGCCAGCAGTTTAAAGACATGTTTTGGTGTGACTAACCGCGAGTCGCAAGTGTTAGACTGGATAGCAAAAGGCAAAACCAACCGTGAGATAGCCCTTATTTTAGAAATGAGCCCGCGCACGGTAAATAAACATTTAGAGCAAATATTTAAAAAGCTAGAAGTAGATAACCGCACATGCGCCGCCCGTAAGGCGATAGAATCCCTCCAAGCCCCGCCACATTTTTAATCAATGTGGCGCAAAACCAACCGCTTTTTTTGTTTTTTTAAGGTGCGTGTGATTTACGGACGTTTTGGTTTTATTTTGATCTCATGCCTAAAAGTACGACACTAATGATCTAAAAGTGTGATGCACTTTTAAAAACTCAGGGCTTTATGTGAACTTGTATCGCTTTTTTTTTAATGAATTATTTAACATGCGTAGCAAGAAAAAATTGAAAGTTTGCGATAACAAGGCGTTAACTTTATTCACTAAGCGTTCTCTGGAGAGTTCATCATGAAATTTAAAAAAACCAAGTTAGTCCTTCTTTCTGCTTTAGCAATGCAAGCTTCTTTTTCTATGGCAGGCATGCAAGGCCATAATCCATTTGAAGGTTTCAAAACCATGTCAATGGAAGAGCGTCGCGAAGCGATGCGTGAGCGTTTTATGCAAATGCGTGAGAAACATAACGCTATGCGTGCGACTCAAACATCTGCCCCAGAAATTGAAATGCCAGAAACAGTTGAAGCGACACCTGTTGTCGATATGCCTGTAGTCGATATGCCTGTTGAAGCTACCCCTGTCATCGATATTCCTGTTGATGCTACGCCCGTAGTTGATATGCCAGAAACAGAAGAAACACCAGAAGTACGTGGCGAAGAATTACAGAAAAAACTTCAAGAGCTTTTTCAACAATACCGTAAAGGTGAAATCACTCGCGAAGAATTTAAAGCCGCGCGTAACGAACTATTTGGTATTGACTTTGAAGTAGGTGAAGAAACCGAGCCAGACGAAGGTCAAAGCTCTACAACTGAATCAGTGTCAACAACAGGTACACCTGTAACTGGTAGCCTAGTTGCACAGTGCGACGCTGGTCAATTTGCGGTTAAGGTCAACGTTACACCAGAAACTAACTGTACATTAAGCCAAACTGTTAAGATTGGTGATGAAGAAAGTACAACTGAATCTGAGTTTGCTGGCCCACAAGAAAATACGTTAGTACTTCCTGCTGATAGCATTGCTAGTATTGCTGTAACATTAAGCTGTTCAAATGTTGATGGTACATTTGGTGGTTCTGCAAATGCATCAACTCAGTCTGGTTGTACAGCGTCTTTCCCTCAGGTTGACCCTGAAATGAACGCAGAGCGTTTACAGATGTCTCTTGAGTCTGCATTAAAGTCTATACAAGAAAGTGTTGAAGCCGATAAAGCCAAACTTGCAGAAATGGAAGCAGCTGGCGAAGACACTGAGTTTTTCAAGAACTTTTTAGTATCTGGTAGCGAGCGCAGTGTTGAAAACCGTATCCGCTCTATCTCTTTTCGCTTTGAGCGCAGCACACCCGCTGAAGAGTTAGACGCTGCTATTATGTCTTTCAAGACAGCGGCCATGGCGTTAATCGCAACAATATAATTTAGCATGTAAGTTATATTATTTTTTTCAGCCCAAGATATCATCTTGGGCTTTTTTTTGGATAAATTTTACTGCTACATTTTAAGTTAAGACCTTAAAGGCTACATTCGTTTAGGTATTTAAGGTGTTGATCATCCCTGTTTGTATGCTTTTTATAATATATATGTTTTTTATAAATACTATACATATTATAAGCTGCGTAATATTTTCATTGGGGGTGTCGTAATAACTGACTTTGTGCTGAGCCAGCCTACGCTGCCAATAAGTAATGTGCCTAACATAGGGCCAACTACCCATAGAGTATAATTGGGCGCATACGATAACTGCATAAAACGTGTTTGTATAAAATATAATGCAAGGCTAGCCCCTAGTGTAGCCAGTAACCCAGCTATAAAACCTAAAACACTAAACTCAACAAGCAATATGTTTTTAACTAATGTTTTATTTGCCCCTAATGTTTTTAGTATAGCGCTTTCTTGTTTACGTAGATCTAAGCTTGCCTGAATACTGCTATAAAGCACCAGTAACCCTGCCGCTAATACTAACAACAGCAGTAATTCGATTGCATGGGTTATCTGTTGAATAATACTTTGTACTTGTTCTAATATTTGATCTAATTCGATCACCGATAAAGTGGGGTATAAACGAAGCAGCTCGGTTGTAAATATATGTTGATGGCTGGGTAGGTAAAAGCTGGTTAACCAAGTGGCTGCAGTGCCTTCTAATAACGGTTGGTTGAAAATAATATAAAAATTAGGGTTCATGGAATCCCACTTAACGGTGCGGATACTGCTAACTTGCGCGTGAATATTTTCGCCCGAAATACTAAACGATAACGTATCGTTAAGGGTGATACCTAACCCTTTAGCGTATTCTTGTTCGATAGAAATAAATACCTTCTCGTTTTTTTGTCGATTCTTTTTATTATGTACAGCCCACGATCCTTCAATGATCTCGTTGTCGTTGCCCAGTATGTTAGCCCACGTTAAATTAAGTTCGCGCTCATAGTTATCACCCATGTTCGTTTTGTTTTGAATTATTTCGCTCATTGGTATGCTGTTAACATGGGTAACTCTGCCGCGTGTAATCGGGTAGAAATGTTTTTCAGTAATGTTGTTGTCTTGGATCAGTGCTTGTATCGCGGGTTTGTTCTTTTCAAAAATATTAAAAACAAAATGGTTGGGTGTGCCTATTGGCACTTGTTGCTGCCATTGTGTGATCAGTTGCGTGCGCACAAGTGTTAACGTAAATAACAGCATAAGTAAGGTCGAAAAAACAAAAATTTGTAAGCTGTTTGTAATGCGGTGCCTAAAAATATTGGCAAAGCCGAGTCGTAAGCTTGTTCGCTTAAAAGGCGTGGTTTTTTTTATAAGAAAAAAATGGCCAATTTTAATCAGTATGTTGCATAGCATGACGCCAAACATGCAAGCGAGTAAACCGCCTAATAGAATAAGGCTAAGTTGAAGGCTTTGGCTATAAAAATAAATCAGTAAAAGTGTCATGCCAAAACCCGCAAGCCACATTGCATTACCAAACGCCAAATTATTATGTTCATCAAAGCGCAACGCAGCTGCTGGCGATACACCTTTGAGTTTTAAAATAGGGGGTAAGGCAAAACCCATAAAAATCAAAAATCCCGATAATCCACTAAATATAAAGGGTGTAATACTGGGCGCGCTTAGGGTAATGGTGAGTAGGCTATCAAGTGCGAAAACAATAAAAAAATGAAAGCCGTAGCCCAGTAATACACCAGGTAATACACCCATTAAACCTAATGCCAAAAAGTTAAAAATATATAACGCGTTAATATGCTGTGGCGTGACGCCAAACGTTTTTAGCATGGCAACATGGGGTATTTGTCGTATGGCATAACGCCTTGCGGCAAGGGCAATGGCAAGGCCGCATAAAATCACGCCAAGGCTGCCAGTGAGCATTAAAAAATTTTCGGCACGGTTAAGGGCAGAGCCTAAATTGCGGTTGGCGCTGCGCACATCTTGCCAGCGATAATGTGGGTTGTTCAGTGAGGCTATATACGTTTTAAATTGCGCAATATTTTGCGTGCTACCAGTGGCTGAAAGCGTATAGCGAATACGGCTGCCCACTTGTACGGCTTCTGTTTTAGGTACGTCACTGAGTGCTAATAGTGCACGCGGCGCAAGGCCAATCATGCTTTGTGCATTATCGGGTTCTTTGATTAATTGGGCTTTAACAGTTAATTCGGCTTCGCCAATATATACGGTATCGTTAATATTTATATTTAACTGGTTAATTAATCGTGGTGATAACCAAACAGTGCCACTTGTGGGTGGGTTTTGTGTGCTTTCTTGTTGTGTGCTTTCTTGCTGCTTGCTAACAATAAGCTCGCCTTTTAATGGGTAGTTAGTATCGACGGCTTTAGTGGCCACAATAGATGATTGGTTGTTTGCCGTAAAAAGCATGGCTCTAAAGCCTGTTGTGCTTGCGGTTTGAATGTTGAGGTTTTGGGCTTGTTCAAAAATAGCCAAGTCAAAAGGCTGGCTGCTATTAATGGTGGCATCGCCAGCAATAAAGGTGCTTGCTTGGTTTAATAATGAGCGCTGGATGCGGTCAGAAAAAAGCTGAATACAGGTGATGGTTGCGGTGGCGAGTATAATGGCCGCAAATAATAAGCCCAGTTCTTTGCCTCGCCAATCTCGTAGTAATAATAACAATGCTGCGCGCATAGTGGTTTCTCGTTTAATTGGCGGTATGTGATGGGTTTTCTGTGAGTGTGCCTGCTTGCATGGTGAAGATGCGATCACAGCGTTTAGCAAGAGCGTTATCGTGTGTCACCAGAATGAGTGTGGTTTTGTGTTCGGTATTGAGTTCAAAGAGTAAATCTTCAATTAATGTGCCTGTGGCGCTGTCTAGGTTACCTGTGGGTTCATCGGCAAATAAATAGGGGGCGTTACAGGCAAATGCGCGGGCAATGGCGACGCGTTGTTGTTCTCCGCCAGAGAGTTGTTTGGGGTAATGGTGCATGCGTTTATCTAATCCAACGCGGGTTAAAAACTCGGTGGCGACATCAATGGCATTGGGCTTGTTGTGCACCTCCATGGGCAGGGCAACATTTTCAAGAGCAGTGAGGCTGCCTAGTAATTGAAAGTTCTGGAAAACAAAGGCGATATTGTCGGCGCGTACTTTGGCGCGCTCGGCCTCGTTTAGACGTGTTATGGCGGTATCACCTATGCATATTGTGCCGCCTGATGGCGTATCTAAGCCTGCTAGCATGCCTAATAATGTTGATTTTCCTGAGCCTGACGCACCCACAATCGCAACGGTTTCACCTTGATTGATGGTTATATTTATATTGTTAAGCAGGGTGAGTGTTTGTTCGCCAAGCGTCACACTGTGGTGCAATGTCGATGTCGTAATCATAGGTTTTGTCTACTCAATTAAGGCTGATTACGATGAAATACGCGTACTTATCATATGTGACGTTTTATTTTTTATGTTTCATCGTGTTGAATGTACGTGAGTTAATACAAATAGGTGAATTATGTATCGATATATTGCAGGTGTATTATGTGTTTTTATGAGTGTTTTTTGCGGCGTTTACGTGCACGCTAATGTGCATGACAGCACGCATGGCAACACGCATGGCAACATGCAAGACAAAAAGGCACAGCGCCCCGTAATTGTAGTTATGGGTGACAGTTTAAGTGCGGCGTATCAAATCCCTGAGCGCGATGGCTGGGTGGCGCTGTTAGCCGCGCGACTAAAGACGCAAGGTTACGATTACCGTGTTGTAAACGGTTCGGTTAGCGGCGCTACCACGCAAGCGGGTTTGCAGCGCTTGCCGCCATTGCTTAAGCGCTATGTACCAAGCGTTGTGTTGTTAGAATTGGGTGCAAATGATGGTTTGCAGGGTTTGCCTATCGCTAATATAACTCATAATTTAGCGTCTTTAATTACGCAAAGCCAAGGTGTTGGGGCAGAGGTTGCGTTGTTGGGAATCCGCTTGCCGCCTAATTTGGGGTCGCGTTATAACACGCCATTTTTTAATCAGTTTGCTGAGCTAGCGCGCACGCACAATGTGGCGTATTTACCGTTTTTACTAGACGGCGTAGCAGGTGTTGATAATAACAAATACATGCAGGCAGATGGCTTGCATCCTAATGTTCAAGGTCAGCCCATTATTTTAGATAATGTCTGGCCGATATTAAAGCCGTTGTTGCAAAAATAAGGGCTGATTAAACGAGGGTTAAGCCATATCGCCCCATAAATACTGCATGATAGAGATAGCGGCGAGTGGCGCTGTTTCGGTACGCAATACCCGTGGGCCAAGTGCGAGCGGGATAAAACCGTGTTGTTCGGCCAGTGCGATTTCATCTTCGTTTAACCCGCCTTCCGGGCCAATGAGTAGGCTGGCTGATGCGGGTTTATTCAGGCTTTCTAGGCTTTTATCGGTGCGGTGATGCAGTACAAATTTGTGCTCGCCCGATGCTTGGCTTAAGTATGCATCCAGTGTTTGAGGCGCTGCGATCTCGGGCACAACATCAAGACGGCATTGCTCGCATGCCGACACCACAATCTGCTGCCAGTGCTGGCGCTTTTTTTCTAGCCGTTCGCCCTTAAGTTTTAACTCACTGCGTGCGGCAAAAATCGGCACTATGCGGCTCACGCCCAGTTCGGTTGCTTTTTGACACACCCAATCCATGCGGTCGCCCTTGGATAAACCAATGGCAAGCTCAAGATGCAAGGGGCTTTGCGTGTGGCTTGGCTCGACTGTATGAATATGGCAGGTGACATTTTTTTTATTGGCGGCGGTGAGAGTGGCCTGATAAACATGGTTATCGCCATTAAATAACAGGCATTCGCGACCCGCTTCCATGCGCAATACTTTGACCAAATAGTGGGCCGCTTGATCGGTCAGTATAATGGTTTCGTTAACCATAAGTGGTTGAGGCGTGTAAAGACGGGGGATGCGCATGCGAGAGCCTTAAAATTGTCGCTTTGTGAAGAGGTTAAAAGTATACATTGATTGTTTGAGCTGATAGATGTTTTTTATAACACGATGCTTTAAAAAGCGCAGCCAGTGGCCACGCTTTTACGATAAGGGCTTCTTTGATGTTGGTAGCCGCTAAGGTGGCAGCTACCTAGATTAAAAGTAGATCCAACGGTTAAGGTTTTGAATCTTCTAAACCTAAGTTATCGATAATGGTTTTGGTGGGGTCGGTGACATTCATTGTGTAAAAATGCAGCCCCGGTGCGCCGCCCTCAAGCAAGGTATCGCACATGTCGGTCATCAGGTCTGTACCAAAGGCCTGCACGCTTTGTGTATCGTCGCCGTATGACTCTAACTTTTTACGTATCCAGCGCGGAATATCTGCGCCGCAGGCGTCGCTAAAGCGAGCCAAGTTTTTGTAGTTTAGAATCGGCATAATGCCTGGGTAAATAGGGTGGGTGATCCCCGCTTTATCGCATTGCTCTAAAAAGTAAAAGTAGGCATCGACGTTATAAAAGTATTGTGTGATGGCGCTGTTAGCACCAGCGTCGAATTTACCTTTTAAGTAATTGACGTCGTCGTCGTAGCTTTTTGCTTCGGGGTGTATCTCGGGGTAGGCGGCCACTTCTAAATGAAAGTGCTCACCAAAATGCTTGCGGATAAACGCGACTAGCTCATTGGCATAAACGAGTTGGCTTGCGCCGCCCATGCCCGATGGCATATCGCCACGTAGCGCCACAATGCGGTTTACGCCCGCGTCTTTGTATTCTTGTAGTAAAGGTAAAATAGTTTCTTCACTGTCGCCACCAAATGAAAGGTGCGGTGCGGCGCTCAGGCCCGATGCCATTAGGCTTTTAACGGTGTCTTTGGTGTTGTCGCGCGTAGAGCCGCCTGCACCGTAAGTTACCGAGAAAAAATCGGGGTTAATTTTAGCCAGTTCAGTTTGAACGGCGTGAAGTTTACTTTTACCTGCTTCGGTTTTGGGTGGGAAAAATTCAAAACTTAAGCGCAGTTCCTGTTGGTCTGTCATAGTGGTTCCATGGCGTTAAGCCCAACACGTGGCTGGGCTTGTCGGCTTTACTCAATTAATATTTGTAGGCTTCTGGCTTGTATGGGCCGTCAACGTCAACGCCAATGTAATCGGCTTGGTCTTTGGTTAGCGTGGTTAATACGCCATCAAAACCTTCTACCATGGCTTTGGCGACTTCTTCATCTAGTTTTTTAGGTAAGATTTTAACGTAAATGCTTTTCGCTTTTTCGTCTGCGCTTAATGCCGCAAACTTTTGCTCGTATAGGTACATTTGCGCCAGTACTTGGTTGGCAAACGAGCCATCCATAATACGCGATGGGTGACCTGTTGCGTTACCCAAGTTAACCAAGCGGCCTTCCGATAATAGAATCAAGTGGTCGCCCGATTCTTGTGAGCGTGCCACTTTGTGTACCTGTGGCTTCACTTCTTGCCATTCCCAGTTTTCACGCATATAAGCTGTGTCGATTTCGTTATCGAAGTGGCCAATATTACAGACAACCGCACCATTCTTTAATGTTTGCAGCATGGCGCTATCGCATACATTGACGTTACCTGTTGTAGTAACCAGTAAGTCGGTGCTGTTGAGTACGGCAAGGTTGATATCTTCAGCTTTACCTGTGTTCTGGCCGTTGTTGTATGGCGAGACCACTTCAAAGCCGTCCATACACGCCTGCATGGCACAAATGGGGTCGACTTCGGTAACTTTCACAATCATACCTTCTTGGCGTAATGATGCAGCCGAGCCTTTACCTACGTCGCCGTAACCAATTACAAGGGCTTTTTTACCCGATAATAGGTGATCAGTACCGCGCTTGATGGCGTCGTTTAGGCTGTGGCGACAACCGTATTTGTTATCGTTTTTGGCTTTGGTAACAGCGTCGTTGACGTTGATGGCCGGTACTTTTAGCTCGCCTTTCTTGATCATGTCGTTGAGGCGGTGAACACCGGTTGTTGTCTCTTCTGAGATGCCGTTAATGCTGTCTAGCATCGCTGGGAATTTCTCGTGGACCATTGCGGTTAAATCGCCACCGTCATCTAAAATAATGTTAGCGTCCCAAGGCTTGCCGTCTTCTAGAATGGTTTGCTCGATACACCATAAGAACTCTTCTTCGGTCTCGCCTTTCCATGCAAACACAGGAATACCCGCAGCCGCAATGGCCGCAGCGGCGTGATCTTGTGTTGAGAAAATGTTACACGATGACCAACGCACTTCTGCGCCAAGCTCGATCAGTGTTTCGATCAACACGGCCGTTTGAATGGTCATGTGGATGCAACCCATGATTTTTGCACCCGCAAGCGGTTGCTCGCTTTTGTACTTTTTGCGCAGCGCCATAAGGGCGGGCATTTCGCCTTCGGCGATGTCGATTTCGCGACGGCCGTAATCGGCTTCGTTAATGTCGGCGACTTTGTAGTCGGTGAACGCTTTTTTGCTATCTATTGCAGTAACGGACATGTATTTCTCCAAAAATATAAAATTATGATTTTAATGCGTCAATTTTGTCTGTTTGTTCCCATGAGAAATCGGCGTCTTCACGACCAAAATGACCATAGGCAGCGGTTTTTCTGTAAATGGGTTTTAATAAATCTAGCATCTCAATGATGCCGCGTGGGCGTAAATCGAAAACAGATTTCACGCGCTCGCTTATTTCTACGTCTGAAATGGTACCTGTACCAAATGTATTGACCGAAATAGAGGTAGGTTCGGCGACGCCAATGGCGTAAGAGACTTGGATCTCACAGCGTTTAGCTAAGCCTGCTGCCACAATGTTTTTAGCCACATAACGGCCTGCGTACGCAGCGCTACGGTCAACTTTTGATGGGTCTTTACCCGAGAAGGCACCGCCACCGTGGCGGGCCATACCGCCATAAGTATCGACAATAATTTTGCGGCCGGTTAAGCCGCAATCGCCCACAGGGCCGCCAATCACAAAATTACCCGTGGGGTTAATGTGAAACTTGGTGTCGCTGTGTAGCCACTCGCTGGGTAAAACGGGCTTAACAATTTCTTCCATCACGGCTTCGCGCAAGTCACTCAATACGACGCCTGGGTTGTGTTGTGTTGATAATACAACGGCATCGACGGCAACAGGTTTGCCGTTATCGTAACGCAGAGTCACTTGGCTTTTTGCATCGGGGCGCAGCCAATCTAGCTTGCCTGATTTACGTAGTTGGGCTTGTTTTTCAACTAGGCGATGTGCGTAGTAAATAGGGGCGGGCATCAGCACGTCGGTTTCGTCTGTGGCGTAACCAAACATTAAACCTTGGTCGCCTGCGCCTAAATCTTTATCGTTGGCTTCATCTACGCCCATCGCGATATCGGCTGACTGTTTACCAATGGCATTTAATACCGCACAGGATGCGCCGTCAAAACCGACGTCAGAGCTGTTGTAGCCTATATCTAAAATCACGCTGCGTATTAAGTCTTCAAGGTCGATATACGTGGATGTGCGTACTTCGCCCGCTACAATTGCCATGCCTGTTTTTACCATGGTTTCTACCGCGACGCGTGCGTTTTTGTCGTCGGCAATGATCGCGTCGAGTACCGCATCAGAAATTTGATCGGCCATTTTGTCGGGGTGGCCTTCAGAAACAGATTCAGAAGTAAATAAAGAATATTGCGCCATGATGTGTCCTAGCTTGCAGTTAAAGTAGTTGCAGTTAAAAAATTGCAGTTAAATAAAAGTAAAAATATACGTACAAAAGTATATGTACTATGGCTCTTTGATAAATAAGCGTATTTGGATTTGAAAACCATTACGCAAAGCAAAATAGCTGTTTTGATGTTCGTACAGCGCATTGGCATTCGCCCAGCGAGTTAAATCATCGGGGTGAAAGCCCATCCACATATCGCCGCAGGCTTCTTTTGCCCATTGCTGTTCGTGTTCGCAAAGCTCACAAATAACCAGTGCGCCGCCGGTTTTTAAACCCAGAGCAATATCGCTAAACAATTGATTAGGCGACGGTGTATGGTGTAAAACCATATTCAATACGGCGCAATCAAAGGTGTGGCCTTGGCTGTGAAAGTATTGTGTGTCGTTTAGTTCAAAATCAATATTATGTAGTGCCTGTGTGGCGCTGGTGGTTTTTGCTTTGTGTAGCATGGTGCTGGCGTTATCCAGTGCGACAACCTGATCAAACCGTTGGCTTAAATAGGGCAAAAAGTCGCCTTCGCCGGGGCCAATTTCGATGGCTTTTGCGGTATTTAACCCGCTGTAGCTGTTAATAAGTGCATCGACTTGCGGGCCATAGACCTCAAACGGAGCAATGAGATCTTGCTGTTGTTTAAGTTTGTCGCCCTGCTGTACAAAAAATTGCATGGCGGTCTCGGCGCGGTTTTTATGTACAGCGTGAATACGCGCTTGTATATCGCTGGCCATAGTGAGCGCATCAATGGTGGCGTAAAGTTGTTCTTTTAGTGCTAACAATGTGTTGTCTGTGGCGGTGTTATCGCGTCGATAAAAAATCGAGTTGCCTTCACGGCGCGTGCAGACTAGCCCAGCGGTAGCCAGCACTTTAAGGTGATGGCTCATGCTCGATTGTTTAATGCTAAATACGGTACACAGTTCAAGCACCCCAAACGAGTCGGTTTTAAGCGTGCGCAAAATATCGAGCCTAAGCGCATCGGCGCTGGCTTTTAAAAATTGCACCAGTGTTTGACCATCGGCATGGTGTTGCGATGGTGTATCAGCTGTGCTGATAACGGTATTGAGTTGAACAGACATGCTAATAGTGTATCAGTGCTTGAAACCTATATCAAAATATTTTGATATAGGTTTATGGGTTGTTATGCCTGTTATGTATTTTACCTATAGGATGCTCGTTATTGGTGCTGCTTGAGTCAGAAGTCGTCGCCATACGATAATAAATGGCACCTAGATTGTGCATTTAGTACCGCTTATGCAGATGAAACCGTCAAAACTTGTCGAATGAGGCAATCTAAGAGAGAATACGCGCGATATTTTTTTGCACGCCTCGCTGTGGGGTGTGTATCTTCCCAACACAAACGCCATCTTCGCTTCTATTAATAGTCAACATGGAGGTGTAGCGTTTTATATTTTAATCATTTTAGGAGTTAGACCTTTATGGCTTCACGTAAAGAACTCGCCAATGCCATCCGCATATTAAGTATGGATGCTGTTCAAAAAGCAAAAAGTGGTCACCCCGGTGCGCCCATGGGTATGGCTGATATTGCCGAAGTATTGTGGAACGACTTCCTTAATCACAACCCGTCAAACCCAGATTGGGTTAACCGCGACCGCTTTGTATTATCAAACGGCCACGGCTCTATGCTTATTTACTCGCTACTGCATCTAAGTGGCTATGCGTTACCTATCGAAGAGCTTGCTCAATTCCGTCAATTGCATTCTAAAACACCGGGTCACCCCGAGTTGGGTTACACGCCGGGTGTTGAAACGACCACAGGCCCATTAGGCCAAGGTATCAGTAACGCTGTTGGTATGGCTTTAGCTGAAAAAATGTTAGCGGCGCAATTTAACAAAGACGGCCACGAGGTTGTTGATCACCACACGTACGCCTTTATGGGCGACGGCTGTTTAATGGAAGGTGTTTCGCACGAGACATGTTCACTTGCTGGCACATTGGGCCTTGGCAAATTAGTCGCGTTTTGGGATGACAACGGTATTTCTATCGATGGTCACGTTGAAGGTTGGTTTACCGATGATACGCCTAAGCGTTTTGAATCTTACGGTTGGCATGTTATTCCTGCGGTAGACGGCCACGATCCAGAAGCGATCAAAGCGGCTATTGAAGCAGCAAAAGCTGAAACCGATAAGCCAACGTTAATCTGTACTAAAACTGTGATTGGTTTTGGTTCGCCTAACAAGAGCGGCAGCCACGATTGTCATGGCGCGCCACTAGGTTTAGATGAAGTTGAAGAAGTGCGTAAGTTCTTAAAATGGGATCACGCACCGTTTGAAGTCCCTGCCGATGTATACGAAGGCTGGGATGCTAACCAAGCGGGCGGCGAAGCAGAATCAGCATGGGCCGATAAATTTTCAGCCTATAAAGAAGCCTACCCAGAATTGGCCGACGAATTTGAACGTCGTGTGATCAACGGTGATTTACCTGCTGAGTTCGAAGAAAAAGCCGACGCCTTTATTGCAGAGTGCCAAGAAAAAAGCGAAAAAATTGCCACGCGTAAAGCCTCACAAAATACCATTGAAGCTTTTGGTGCTTTCTTACCAGAGATGCTAGGCGGCTCTGCCGACTTGGCTGGCTCTAACTTGACGTTATGGTCGGGTTCTAAAGGTATTTCAGCCGAAGATGCGTCGGGTAACTACTTGTATTACGGTGTGCGTGAATTTGGTATGTCGGCCATCATGAACGGTATTGCTGCTCATGGCGGTTTTGTTCATTATAGCGCGACGTTCTTAATGTTTATGGAATACGCACGTAACGCAATACGTATGTCGGCATTAATGAAGCTGCCTAATATTTTTGTTTACACGCATGATTCAATTGGTCAGGGCGAAGACGGCCCAACGCACCAGCCTATCGAGCAAGTGGCTAACTTACGCATGACGCCTAATTTAGATGCGTGGCGTCCGGCCGATTCTACCGAAACAGCCGTAGCATGGAAAAGCGCGGTTATGCGTCACGATGGCCCATCTGCACTTGTGTTTACACGTCAGGGTATCGAGCCTCAGCCGCGTACCGATAAGCAAGTTGCCGATATCGCTAAAGGCGGTTATGTATTGGTTGATTGTGATGGTGAGCCAGAAGTGATCCTAATCGCGACAGGTTCTGAAGTAGGTGTAACGGTGCGAGCCGCTGCGCAACTAGCTGAAAACGGCGCGAAAGTCCGTGTTGTTTCGATGCCTTGTACTAGTATTTTTGATCAGCAAGATGCCGCGTACAAAGAGTCAGTCTTACCATTAAGCGTCACCAACCGAGTTGCTGTTGAAGCGGCGCACGTTGATTACTGGTACAAGTATGTGGGTATTGACGGTCGCGTTGTGGGTATGAGCAGCTTTGGTGAGTCAGCGCCGGGTGGCGTACTGCTTGAGCACTTTGGTTTTACGGTTGACAATATTGTTAACACAGCAAGCGAACTGTTAGAAGCGTAATCCACGCTTTGCCTTAAGCTTGGCCTGAGCTTAAGGCGACAATAGCATCAAGCTTCTATATGGAGTTTGGTGCTATATTCTTATTTATCCCCCTGTTTTACTCATATAAAGGTGAGCCCATGTCAGTTATTCAAATGAGCGATGTCGATCTAAACGGCAAGCGTGTACTTATTCGTCAAGACCTTAACGTCCCTTTGCAAGACGGTGCTATCACCTCTGATGTGCGCATTCGCGCGTCGTTACCTACTATTCAAAAAGCGGTTGCCGCTGGCGCTAAAGTGATGTTGATGTCGCATTTGGGTCGCCCAACAGAAGGCGAGTTCAGCGAAGAAGCCTCATTAAAGCCTGTTGCTGAGCGCTTAACTGAGTTGCTAGGTCAAGAAGTTAGCTTGGTTAAAGAGTGGCAAAATGGTATTGCTCAAGCCGATGGTGAAGTGGTTTTACTTGAAAACGTACGTTTTAACGTTGGCGAGAAAAAAGACGACGAAGCGCTCTCAAAAGCCTACGCTGCATTGTGTGACGTGTTTGTGATGGATGCCTTTGGTACGGCGCACCGTGCGCAAGCATCGACACATGGCGTGGCTAAATTTGCCCCTATTGCTTGTGCTGGCCCTTTATTAACGGGCGAGCTAGATGCGTTAGAAAAATCCTTGGCTAAACCTGCTCGCCCATTAGTGGCTGTCGTTGGTGGCTCTAAAGTATCAACTAAGTTGACGGTACTCGATTCATTATCAAAAATTGCTGACACCTTAGTTGTGGGTGGCGGTATTTCAAACACATTTGTGGCCTCTGGCGGCAACGAAGTGGGTAATTCACTGTACGAAAAAGACCTCATCCCAGAAGCACAGCGCTTATGCAGCGAGACACAAGTGATTTACGCGCATGATGTGCGCGTGACCAAAGAAGGCTTTGGCGATTGGAATCACAATTCTGTAACAGAAGTGAAAGCGCCCGATGCCATTCAAGCCGATGAAGAAATCATTGATTACGGCCCCGAGACAGCTGAAAAAGTAGCGGCTATATTAAAAGATGCTAAAACTATTATTTGGAACGGCCCTTGTGGTGTATTCGAATTTGACGCGTTTGCTAAAGGCACAGAAGTTGTGGCGAAAGCCATTGCACAAAGCGACGCATTTTCGATTGCGGGTGGCGGCGACACTTTGGCTGCGATTGATAAATTCGGCTTGGCCGATCAGGTATCGTACATTTCAACAGGCGGCGGTGCGTTTTTAGAATATGTTGAAGGCAAACCTTTACCTGCTGTTGTCATGTTAGAGCAACGCGCCAAGGCGTAATATGACTGATTTCATTGCCTTATTTAAGCGATATATAATTAAGGCAATGAACTATTTGAGGAGTATCACAGTTTTAAAGCGCAACAGTTGTAAGTAAACAGCAGCTCATACTACGATGAATGGATTTATTTAAAGTACGCGTGGTGGATATACTAAAGTTATCACGTATTGTAGGGTTTCTACGGGTAGTTTTTAAGGGTATGCGTTATGGACAGTAAAAAGGAATGCCGAGAATATAGGCCTTTACACACGATGTATGATGTTCGAATATTAGCTAAGGCTACTTATCGATTTATATGCCGTCTTCTTTTATGCGCTCCTCTTATTATTTTCTGCTTGTTTAGTGCCACATCATTGGTCCAAGCGTCACGTATAGCCTCCTACGAATATATTTATATTGTTTATGCTCAAGGTGATGATGTTGAGCATAAGAAATACGTTGAGACAATAGAGCGTATTAAGTTGCTAGAACCGAATGTTCGTGTGCGCTTTGTCAATAGAAATGCCCCCCCCTCTAATCTTCAAAGTGAACTTTTTAAAGAGGCAGCTCAATGCGTTATTGGTTTGGGTCGCCCCGCGTTAGCAGCCCTAAACGGTATGTCCCATAAGCACAAATTCGATATTGTCTATGGGCTTGTTGATGATAAACCTACATCCCGTAGCGATTATTTTGCTATTTCTACCTCCCCCTCGCCACGTATTTTATTTGAGCAGTTAGGTGTACTTGATGCCAAGCGTAAAAAAATATTTGTTGTATATTTAAAGGGGCGTGATGACGAGTTAATAAAAGTCGCTCAAAAAGAGGCTGAATCCAAGGGCCTTACGCTTGTTGCGTTAGAAAGTGAGGGTCTAAGTGATATGGCGGTGAAGTTTCAAAACGCCATAAAGGAGATTGACGCTAAGCGAGATGCTCTATGGTTGTTGTCTAGTGCAGAGGTAGATAGCGCCATTGTGAATGGTATTTTGTCGCAGGCATGGGAACGAAAAATGTTTGTCTTTTCAAGTAACTATCTAGATGTTAATCGAGGCGTTATTTTTTCGTTACGGCCTGATTATAGCTCTTTGGGTGATAAATTAGTTGAACGGTTAAGCTCAATAAGGTTTAAGCCTAAACAGCAGCCATTTGTTGCGTTTACACATGATGCAAGCGTAGTTGTTAACACGTTAACTGCGAAGCATTTAGGGGTCGCTTTCTCTGAGCATCAATTAGACCGTTATACATTCATTAACCCGGCAGCGAATAATGCTAAATAATTTACGTTTTCATAATCAACTTATTGTTATTTTTAGTGTGGGTGTAATTTTACTAGCATTATTGACAGCGTTTACTGTCACGTACTTTTCTAAAAAAGCGGTTAAAGAACGCATTATTGAAGAAAGCTTTTCACTTGCCAAAAATATTGCCCAACAGAGTAAGCTGGCTTTGCTTTATAAAAGCCCAGATAACGCAAAGGAGGTGGTTGATATTTTTATGTCATTTCCAGATGTTGATGGCATTTCTATTGTTGCGCCTGATTTTGATACGTTATACTCGCGCGGCAGTAAAGTTGTTAATTTAAGCTATCCTGTTTCTTTATTAGACTCTGTTGAAATTATTTTTGAGGATCAATCTTATTTGATTTTTGCTGCGCCTGTGATCATAGGTACACGCAGCGTAGCTATTAGTGCATCCCCACCTATTATGCAGGATACAGCTGCAGTGAAAGAGAGCATAAAGAGAGCGGATGATCAACGCTTATCTGAGCCTGACTTTTCTTTATCTTCTGTGACAAATACTAATCAAACACCCGAGATGATTGGCATTGTAAAGCTTGCAATCAGTAAATCATCATTACACAGCATTTCACGTGGAATTTTTAAATTTAATCTGAGTATTTCATTGGGGTTATCTTTTTTTTTACTGCTTGTACTTTTGATTGCCGCAAAGCGTATTACCCGTCCAATGGAAAAGTTATCCCGCTTAATGCAAAAGGCAGAGTCTGGCGGAGTGGTTGAGTCTGTTGATTTGAGCGGCCCAAAAGATATTTATGAAATCAAGAAAGCCTTTAACGGAATGATGATAGAGTTAAAGCGCCGTGAGCGTGAAATTAAAAAAGCACGCGATGAAGCTTATGAGTCTGCGGCCGAAAAAGCACAGTTTGCTGCAAATGTAAGCCATGAATTACGTACGCCGATGAACGGTGTTTTGGGTATGCTCGATTTGTTATCTGAAAAAGGTTTAAGTGATAGTCAGTTAGAGTATGTACGCATCGCTCGTAAATCTGGACAATCATTATTGACACTCATTGATGATGTTTTAGATTTTTCAAAGAATGAGTCTATAGAAGCCTCCGTTGACGAAAAAGAGTTTGATCTTATATCAACACTTGAAGATATAGTCGCACTGCTAGGCTCAAAGTCTATAGAGAAAGAAATAGATTTTTGTTTTGATGTGTCAGAAAAACTGGGTATGACTTATCAGGGTGACATAGATAAAATTCGCCAAATACTTATTAACTTAATTGGGAACGCGTTAAAATTTACCACGCGAGGCGGTGTTTTTGTTAGCGTTAAGCCAAGCTCTGAAGGGCTTGCTTACAATGGTTTAAAAGAGAAGGTTGAATTTACAGTAGAGGATACTGGCGTAGGTATTAGCCAGACAGCAAAAGAGAAAATATTTGACGCATTTGCGCAAGGTGATAATTCTCCATCCAGGCAGTTTGGTGGGACAGGTCTTGGTCTAGCTATTTCACGCCAGTTAGTCAGTATGTTAGAGGGCGATTTAAGTGTGGCAAGTGAGCAAGGAAAGGGAAGTGTCTTCTCCTTTACATTACCGCTCGTTAGAATAAAAAATAAAAGCGCTTGCCCTCCTAATAAAATTAATCGTTGCTTGGTTATTTCTCCCGTCTCAATGGTGTCGCACTCAATTGAGTTTATGCTAAGGCCTTACGTTAATAATATTATCAGTGTTGCCTCTATTGATGCATCTATAGAGTTTATTTATGGTCAATCTGCAGAATCAAATGCAATTGATGTTATTTTTTTAGATCAAAACATACAAGAAAATTTTGATTTTTTATGCACAATGGATAGCCCAGATTGCTTAAAGAATACAATTTATATAACGCTTGGCTGGAACGATCAAGGTAAAAAAGAAACGCTTTTACCTATTCATTATCATGTTGCCAAACCGAGTGTAAGGCATCGCTTCCACCCCATTTTTCATAAGTACTTTGATCATTTGAATTTACTGTCTGCAGCGGATGAACCCGCGCCAACGGTAGATGAGTCTTTGAAACCAGTTGCGTCAGTTAAAGGGCTTAATGTTTTAGTTGTAGAGGATATTGAAACTAATTGGTTGGTTGCAAAAGGGATGCTGCAAGCACTAGGTTGTGATGCATCGATTGCGAGAAACGGTAAAGAGTGTTTAACGTTATTACAAAATAAAAAATTCGATATTATTTTGATGGATTGTCATATGCCCATTATGGATGGGTATACTGCGACTGATGTTATCCGTAATAAAGAATATGGTACAAAAGAACATTTAACGGTTATTGCTATGACGGCTAATAATTTGGCGGGTGAGAAAGAGAAGTGTTTTGCAAAAGGTATGGATGATTTTTTATCTAAGCCTCTCAGTCGCGAACGTTTAGAATATACTTTATCTAAATGGAGTGGAGTGGAAAAGCTTCCATCTAACCATAATGGCGAATCCAATAAGATAAAGTTAGACCCCAATGATGTAATTGATATCAATAAAATTAATGAATTAAAATCTCAAATGGGTGATGCTATGGGTACGCTTATTAATAGCTTTACGAGCCATATTGAAGAACACTTATCTAACCTAGATGAATCGATGAGTGATGAGAGCATTGATATCAATAAAATACGGTTTACATCCCATGCTATCAAAGGCAGTGCAAGTAATTTTGGTGCATTGAGATTGGTGGAAATGAGTAGAGATCTTGAAGCTCGTGTAGATAACCTTAAGCCGGAAACTATTCAGGAAAAAGTCAACGAGATTAAAACAGAGAGTAAACATGTTATAGCTGCGCTTGAAAGCGTTTAAGTGTTCCCATATTATGCTGTTAAAATAACAGCTAATAAGTGGAATCCATGATAATAAATATACCCCGCAAAACCCTAGCACCGCTCCTTACCTCCTTACTCCTTTTTGCTTGTGTTGCAGTGCAGGCATTGACGCCAGTGGAAGAGGCCGAAATATCAGTAAAAGTTGAGCGCCTACTTAGCAAGATGACGCTTGAGGAAAAAGTCGCTCAAATGCGTATTTTTCATGCCAATAAAGGTATTAATGCTGCAGAAAATAACGACTTAGTTTTATCTGACGATGTTCAAAAAAGGCTAAAACACGGTATTGCGGGCATTAAAAACCCGGGCGAATTTTTAACACCCGAACGCGCCGCTTTACACAATAATAAACTTCAAAAATACATTGTTGAAAATAGCCGATTAGGTATCCCTGCGTTGTTTGTAACGGAAGCATACAACGGCGTTGATGCTACGGGTACAACGCGTTTTAGCCGCCCAATGAATATGGCAGCGACTTGGAATACCGAGTTGGTCGAGCAGGTATGGGATACCATTGGCCGTGAAGCGCGTTTACGTGGCTTGCATATGTGCCATTCGCCAGAAGCCGATATTATGCGTGACCCACGCTTTGGCCGCATGAGCGAAGCCTACAGTGAAGATACTCATTTAACGACCGAAATGGTGGTTGCCGCCATTGATGGCGTGCAGGGCAACCCTGTAAAAGGGATGTCTCAAGGGACACATATTGGCGCGGTAACCAAGCACTTTGCAGGTTACGGGCAGGTTGAAGGGGGGCTTAACTTTGCCTCAGTACAAGTGTCGCCCCGCACGTTTATTGATGAGATTCTCCCCCCGTTTAAAGCCGCTGTGCAGCGTGCAGATACATTGGGTATTATGGCATCTCACGGTGATATTAATGGCGTAGCCAGTCACGGTAGCTACGAGTTAATGACCGAGATATTACGTAAGCAGTGGGGTTTTAAAGGTTATGCAGTATCTGACTCTAACGATATTGCGCGTTTATTCTTTTTTATGGGCGTAGCTGAAAACGCCGATGAAGCCGCCTTAATGGGCTTAAAAGCGGGTATGGACATCGATTTATACAGCGATGTGGCTTACTCGCAGTTACCGCGTTTAGCCACAGAAGACCCAAGTATTATGCCGCATATCAACCGTGCTGTTAGGCATGTACTACGTGCTAAATATATTTTAGGTTTATTTGATAATCCGTATATTGATGTGAGCACTGTCGCCAAAAGCGTGCGTAACACCGAGTCGCTTGCGCTTGCACGTAAAGCGGATACAGAATCGATTATTTTGCTAAAAAATAATGACGTGCTCCCCATGAGTTTGGCCTTCCTGAAGGGTAAAAAAGTTGGTTTAATTGGCCCTGTTATGCGTGAAGGCGCTGCCGAGAAGTTTAAGCAGGTTTGGGGTAATGACGTGGAGCTTATTGTTGAGCAAGGCTTTGAATTAACCGACCGCGATCAATACGAGCCACGCGTATTAACCCAAAGCGAAACCCAAACTGGATTTGATAACGCCCTTGCTGCTGCAAAAAAATCGGATGTGGTTGTGTTGTTTTTAGGCGGTGATGAATTCACTGCAAAAGAAGCGTACTTTGCTAAAGGTTTAGGTGACCGCGCAAGCATTGACCCTGTAGGGATGCAAGATGCGCTTATTAAGCAAGTAAAAGCATTGGGTAAGCCCGTTATTGTTGTGCTTAAGCACCGTCGTACGCTATCTATTAATGCTATTTCACAGCATGCCGACGCTATTTTAGATGCGTGGGAATTAAGCGAACATGGCGATATTGCGTTAGCTGATATGATTATTGGCAACACAAATCCATCGGGTAAATTGCCTGTCACTGTGCCGCGTAGCATTGGTCAGATTCCGTTTCACTATAGCCGTAAAAATATCAACCTTAAAAAGCGTTATATGTTTACTGAAGAAGGCCCGCTGTACCCGTTTGGATTTGGTTTGAGCTACACGGAGTTTGGGTATTCAAAGTTGAAAGTATCTAAAAAGCGTATTGCTAAAGACGAGTCATTAACGGTATCGGTGCGTGTTAAAAATACGGGCGATGTTGAAGGCAAAGAAGTAGTACAGCTTTATATTCAAGATATGATCGGTAGCGTACTTCGTCCAGCTAAAGAGCTGAAGGCGTTTGAGAAGGTCACATTAAAACCTGGTCAATCACAAAAAGTGACGTTTGAGATTACGCCCGATATGCTTATGTTAACCGATATAAACATGAAACAAGTGGTGGAAAGCGGTGAGTTTACCGTGAGTGTTGGCGGTTCATCTGTTACGCCATTGTTGGCCACGTTTAATGTTAAATAACGTCAAATAGCACCTCATAGGTAACAAGCAAAAAAAGGCAGTTCAATGAGCTGCCTTTTTTTATATGCAAACGTTTTGCTGTGTTTACTATTGTTTATGGTCGCTTTTTAATCGTTGACTGTCTGATTTTTCCATTTTGTTAGATTTGTTAGACAGTGCAAATAACTCCCACTGAGCCTGTGGCTCAACAGATGCTTGCTGTGTGAACCATATAACGTCCTTGTCTGGTGTGACAGCAAATAAGGCAGTGCTGGCGCTTTTATGGTGGTCCTGCCAGTCTGTAAACGTGAATTCATCCGTTAGTGTGGTTTGTGTGATTTCAGCGCCTGCATTAATAGCCAGTACGAGTTTGGCGTAATCAGTATTTTTGCTGAATAAAACATGCCCTTTATAGTGGCTGCTAGTCTTATGTTTATCGGTATCATGGTTATCTTCTTTGGTGGCTAACGTATAGATACGCTCAGACTCAAATTCTTCTTTAAAGCGCAGTGCCGCTGAAGTATTTTTCTCGCTAAAGTGCGATAAGCCCAGCATGCCGCCTAACGCCGATGTGTCCAGGTATAAGTCGGCATGATCAGAAATAGGGTTACCGTAATATGTTTTGAGTTCAGCCATCCGCGCGTCACTGATATTAGCCCATTGATTATCACAGAGCGTAACCTCGATACCAGCCTTTTTAAGCGCTTTTCCCATTGCTATTGCGACAGGATTTGCGCCAATAATTAGGTAGCCGTTTGCGTCTTTTTGTCTGACACCTAGCAACCCAGCCATAGGTTTGGCTGTTAAACTTTGAATAACCACCGTGCCAATAATTAAGCTAAAGGATAGCGGTACTAAAATACTCGCCTGCTCGACACCTAGATTTTCAAGTTTAAGTGCAAATAAGGCCGATATAGCTGCGGCTACAATCCCTCGTGGGCCAAGCCATGAAATCATGGCTTTTTCATTTAATTTTAGCGATGAGCCAATTGTACTAACCCACACTTTAATGGGTCGAGCGATAAAAATCATAACGGCGAGCAATGCCAGCGCACCAAAGCCAAGGCTGGTAAGTGCATCTAGCTGTAAGCGAGCGGCCAGTAAAATAAACAGTGTCGAGACAAAAATAAGCGTGAGGCTTTCTTTAAACTCTAAAATACCCCGTGTATTCACACCCTTCATATTGGCTAGCCAAATGCCCATTACGGTGACTGCCAATAAGCCAGACTCATGCATAAGCGTATCCGATAGCGTAAAAGCAATGCCCACAAAAGCGATAGATGCAAAATTTTGTAAGTATTCGGGTATCCATTTTTTACGTAGCAATATGCCTAGCGCATAGGCGGCGATAGCGCCGATAACAGTGCCAATGACAATGGTTTGTAAAAACACTACGGCAATGTGCGCGTGGCTGCCGTTTGTTAGATCTACCACAATCCATTCGAATACCAATACGGCAAACAAGGCACCGAGGGGGTCAATCACAATGCCTTCCCAGCGTAATATATTCGATATTTTGGTGTTAGGCCTAACTGCTCTTAAAATGGGCATAATTACTGTAGGCCCAGTCACCACCATAATGGCACCAAATAACGCGCTTAGCTGCCAATCCAAACCAATAAGGTAATGGCAGGCAACAGTAATGATCACACAATTTATGAATGCGCCGTACGACACCATGCGCCATACCGTTGACCCTATGCCTTTTAGCTCGGTAAATTTAAGCGTTAAGCTGCCCTCAAATAAAATCACGGCAACGGCAAGCGATACAAATGGAAAAAGCAGATCGCCAAATAGTGCATCGGCATCGAGCGTGCCCGTTATCGGCCCCACTAAAATCCCCACAATAAGCAAAAATAAAATAGCGGGTTGCTTTGTTCGCCAGGCGAGCCATTGGCAGATGAAGCCCAATAAGCCAATAAAGCCAAAAGTTAAAATGGTTGACATGATGTTCCTTAGGTAAGTGTTGAACGGAAGTGCCCGAGGTTAACCTAAGGCTTGAAAGAATATAGCGGAAGTTAATATCTACGTACAGGAGTACTAAAAAGGTAATGTTTTATATCTACAGGGTTCAAATGTACGGGGAGACGCCAGTATTTTCCTGACTCAAAGGTGCTGTCGATGCTTTGATTGATGATGTGCTTGGTTTAATTTTACTTTATGTGTATGAGGTCGTTTTTATCGTTTGCTTGTATGTGAGATGCGTTGGGTTTATTTTTTGGCACACCTTATTTTCATTTGGCATAAGTAGTTACTTTAGTAATGCTTTTTGTTATTTTAATGTAAGTCTAAAGTAGTGTGTCTGTGTGTTTTACGATAGTATCCGCGCCGTAATTTAACATTACAAATAAGTATGGGGCGGTAAAAAATAATAAATGTAATTGCCGAATGCTTAACTACATCAGATTTTATTCTATCTCTGGTGAGTCAAAGTAAAAACATCATAGACAAATAGTTTGTTGGTTTTCATTAACATGTTTTCGTCTGTATTTGTTGGTCATACTTAGAAAATCTCTAAAAATCGGATGATAAATTTTTACATAAGCTTGTAATTGGTGTAGGCACAATATAGTTATAGGACAAATAGAGCTTTATTTTTTGAAGGCTTTTATACAATATAGCTGTGTTTTGGATATATAAGATGGCGTTGCTTGTATTAAAAAATTTATGTCGTGTGTTATTGATTTTTATAGTGCATAGCTTCTTTAGTCTTTTATTTATCCTCTATTTTTTTAGATGAATGCCTGTATGACATTATATTGCCTAA